>JBJHDJ010000154.1:0-6251 GCA_050486485.1 Porticoccaceae bacterium | reverse complement strand
TGGATCATCCAACTGGAATCCCCATTGCCGAGAATTCTGTCCCTTTCCTCCAGCAGCCGCGGTTTGTCATCGTCATGGACCAGGGCCAGCCAGGCATCGATGGTGTCGAAATCCGCGGCGGCCCTGCCCAGGAGTCGGGCGCAGCCCTGATTCCACCAGCACTTGCCGGTGGTCAGGTCCCAGTCCCAGGCGGCATCGCTGGTGGCGCTCGCCAACAACCGGAAACGCTCCTCGCTGATGCGCAGGGCGTCCTCGGCGGCTTCTCGCCGGGCGATATCCCGCTGCAAGCGCTGGTTGCTGGCCTCCAGTTGCCGGGTTTTCTCCTCCAGCTTGCGTACCAGGGTGCGACTGTAGGTTTTCAGTATTCGCGCATCGTCGTCGGCGGGAGGGGCGCCCCTGCCCGCGGTTCGCGGAGAGCGCAAGATCTCCTCGATGCCGGCGATGAAGTTTTCCGGTTCCATGGGTTTGAGAAAGAAGGCGTCGGCCCCCAACTCCAGGGCCAGGGCCTCGTCCTCCGGCTCGGTGTAGGTGGCGGTGTAGACCACGAAGGGAATACCGGCCAACGCCGGGTCCGCGCGCCATTCCCGCAACAGCGTATAGCCATCCATGACCGGCATCAGAAGGTCCGAGATCACCAGTTGGGGTACCGTGGCGCGGGCCAGTTCCAGCGCCTCGGCGCCATTGACGGCGCTGTCCACGGAGAAGCCCTGGCCTTTGAGCAGGGCCTCCAGGTAGTAGAGATTGGTGTCCTTGTCGTCCACCACGAGAATGTGTGTCATTGGCGCTGTTCCCGTGGCTTGACGAAGCCTTCCACCTGGCTGACGAAGGTGTCGGGATCTATGGGTTTTTCGATATAGCCGTCACAGCCGGCGGCGAGGGCCTTCTCCCGATCCCCGGGCATGGCGTAGGACGTGACAGCGACAATCGGGGTGTGTCGCAGCCTGGCGATGCCCCTCAGCGCCTGGGCGACCGCGTAGCCGTGCATGGTGGGCAGTTGGATGTCCAGCAGAATGAGGTCCGGCGGCATCGCCAGGGCCGCGTCGATGCCGGTGGGACCATCCACCGTGGCCCGCACCCGGTGGCCGCTTTTTTCCAGCAGAAAGGTGAGCAGGTAGCGGTTCTGCTCGTTGTCCTCGATGACGAGGATGTCCAGGGATTCCGTGGTCATGGCAAGGTCACCGATGATTCCGTTGTCGGTTGAGTCGGGCACTCGAGGGGCAGCGCCACGGTGAACGCGCTGCCTTGGCCAGGCTCGCTGCGCGCGGTTATGTTTCCCCCCAGCAGGGTGGCCAGTCGCCGGCAAATGGCGAGGCCCAGCCCGGTGCCCTCGTGCTGGCGGGTGAGGCCGGTGTCAAGCTGGCTGAAGGGCTGAAACAACAGGGCTTGATCCTCGGGGCTGATGCCGATGCCGGTATCCGCCACCACCAGCTTGAGGGCCGGCACGGGTGCTGCTTCGACACGGGCCGTCAGGGTGACGCTGCCCTTGTCCGTGAATTTGATGGCGTTGTTGAGCAGGTTGAGGACTATCTGCTCCACCCGGCGCCGATCGCTGGTCATGGTGCCCGGCGCGCCATCCAGGTCGGTGGACAGTTGCAGGCGTTTTTCTTCCGCCTGGGGGGTGACGCTGGCCAATACCCGGTCGAGGGACTGGCGAAGGTCGAACGGTTCCGCTTTTACCGACATCTGGCCGGCCTCGATCTTGGACAGATCCAGCACATCGTTGATCAGGTCCAGCAGGTGGCGCGCGCTGCCGCGCACCATGCCCAACTGTTTCTTCTGCTCGTCGTTGAGGGGGCCGGGCAGTTCCTGAAGTACCAGGCCGGTAAAGCCGATGATGGAGTTGAGGGGGGTGCGCAGTTCGTGGGACATGGTGGCGAGAAAGGCGGATTTGAGGCGGTCCGCCGCCTCGGCGCGGTGCAGGGCGGATTCCAGTTCCCGGGTGCGCAGGGCCACCTGTTCCTCCAGCCCCTCGTTCATGTCCTGCAGGGCGCCGTAGGCCCGCTCCAGGGCGCCGAAGGCGCGCCAGATAAGGGCGAACAGCAGCAGCGCGGTGATCGTCACGAACACGATGCCCTTGTACACGCTCCACAGGGCAAAGGTCTGGGCGTCCTCCACCATCAGCATCAGGGCCTGATCGGAAAAATAGATCCACAGGGTGGCGACCACGGCGTAGATGCCGGCAATGCCCAGGGCCCGGGAACGCAGCGGCCAGGAGCGAGGGGCGGCGGAGCGGAAGGGCGCGTCTTCTTCCGCGGACCGGGGGTGGGCGCCTCTACCGGGCGGAATGGGCTTCATGGGTGGGTATCCACTGCTGGGTGGGGAAGTCGCTGTTGGTGCGGCTCAAGCTGGCATCATCTCCATGGCAACGCCGACTGCGGCTATCGCCTCACTGACGGTTGTTCCTGATCCTGAATCCACAGGCTTTGATTGAAGCATAGATCATGCCCGCCACAAGTGACACCATGGCCATCACCTCTGCCCTATAATGGCCCCTTCACGGGTTTCAATTTTCCGAGGTGGTTGTTCCCCCATGGTCGGTCATCGGCAAGTCGCTGTCCTGTTCGTCTGTCTCGGCAATATCTGCCGCTCGCCCACCGCCCACGGCGTGTTCGAACAGTTGGTGGTGGAAGCCGGCCTCGGCGGTCGCATCCGGGTGGATTCCGCCGGCACCGGGGATTGGCATGTCGGCAGGGCTCCGGACCCGCGGGCGCGCCAGGCGGCCATGGCCAGGGGGGTGGATATCGGCCAACTGAGGGCGCGGCAGGTCTCGCGGCAGGATTTTGATGTTTTCGACTACATCCTCGCCATGGACCGCGCCAATCTCGCTGACCTGCACGCCATGAAACCCAGTGGCTTCCAGGGGTACCTCGGGCTGTTCCTGCCTTTCGCCACGGGCGGCGACGGGGATGTCGAGGAGGTGCCAGACCCCTATTACGGTGGTTTGGATGGCTTCGAGGGGGTATACAACCTGGTGCACGGCGCCTCCGTGGGGTTGCTGCGTCACCTGCGCCGCGAACTGGGGGCCTGAGTGGAGATTCTCCGCGACGCCTCCCTGCAAGCCTGCAACACCCTGGCGCTGCCGGGCCGCGCAGAGTACCTGTGCACCGCCAACTGTCTCGAGGAACTGCACGAGGCGCTTGCCTACGCCCACCAGCGGCGCCTGGCCGTCACCCTGCTGGGGGGTGGCAGCAATGTGGTGGTCGCCGCCGATGTGCCGGGTCTGGTGCTGCGCCTGGCGTTGCGCGGCGTCGAGGCGGAGGCGCCGACCGCCGAAAACACCATTCGCGTGCGGGCCGCCGCTGGCGAGAATTGGCACCAGCTGGTGAGCCACTGTCTGGCCCAAGGTTGGCACGGGCTGGAAAACCTCGCCCTGATTCCCGGCTGGGTAGGGGCCGCCCCCATCCAGAATATCGGCGCCTACGGCGTCGAACTGGCCAGCCGCTTCGTGGAGCTGCAGGCGGTGGACTTGGCCAGCGGTGAAACCCTGGTGCTGAACGGCGCCGACTGCCGGTTCGGATACCGCGACAGCATATTCAAGGGCGAACTCAAGGGCAGGGTGGCGATCACCGCCGTTACCCTGGCCCTCCACCCCCGGCCTGATGTCTGTCTCGACTACCCGGAATTGCGCGCCGCCCTGTCCCAGGTTGACGCCCCTGGCCCCCGGCAGGTCTACGAGGCGGTGTGCGCCCTGCGCCGCGCCAAGCTGCCGGATCCCGCCCAGCGGCCCAATGCCGGCAGCTTCTTCAAGAACCCGGTGATCGCCGCCGATCGCGCCGCCGTCCTGCGGCGCCACTATCCGGATCTGCCCGGTTATCCCCTGCCGGGTGGTGTGGAAAAGATACCCGCCGCCTGGCTGATCGATCGCGCCGGCTGGAAGGGCCGTCGCCTCGGTCCCGTGGGGGTACACGATCGCCAGGCCCTGGTGCTGGTGCATTTTGGCGCGGGCACGGGGCGCGACCTGCTGGCCCTGGCCAGCGCCATCGCCGAGGATGTGCGCCTGCGATTCGCCATCGACCTGGAATTGGAGCCGGTGGTGCTGGGGGATCCGGCGACCGCCGAGGAGAGTCACCGCCATGCTGGATCTCGGTGATGACACCATCATTGCCCTGCCCGGGGGCGAGTTGCGCTACTGGCCGGCGTTTCTGTCCCGCGATCGGAGCTCCAACCTCTTCGCCCAGCTGCGGCAATCCGTGCCGTGGCAGCGCAGCGAGCTGCGCATTGCCGGCAGAAGCATCCCCATCCCCCGCCTCAACGCCTGGTATGGCGATGCCGGCGCCGACTACAGCTATTCCGGGGTGCGCTTGCCCATCACCCCCTGGAGCCCCCACCTGCTGGCCGTCAAGGAGCAGGTGGAAGCCGCCACCGGCCTGGCCTTCAACAGCGCCCTGTTGAACCTCTACCGGGACGGCGCCGACAGCGTCGACTGGCATAGCGACGACGAGCCGGAACTCGGTGACCGGCCCCAGGTGGCCTCCCTCAGTCTCGGCGCCGTGCGGCGCTTCGAGCTCAAACACCGTACAATCCCCGCTACACGCCACGGGCTGGATTTGCCGGACGGCTCGCTGCTGCTGATGGCCGGCGACCTGCAGCGGCACTGGCGGCATCGGGTGCCCAAGCAGCGGGGGCTGAACGGGGAACGCATCAATATCACCTTCCGCAGGGTGTGGCGGCCGTGACCAACGAGGGAGCGCTCAAGGCATGATCAAGGTTCTGGTGGTGGACGATCACCACCTCATTCGGCTCGGCTTGTGCGGGCTGCTCCGCGAGGTGTCGTGCGTGGGGGAGATCTGCGAGGCGGCCAGCGGCGAGGAGGCCCTGGAGCGGGTGCGCGGCGAGGCGCCCCATGTGGTGCTGATGGACATTCGCATGCCCGGCATGGGCGGGCTGGAGGCCACCCGCCGCATTGTCCACAACCACGACGCGGTGAAGGTGATCGTGGTCACCGCCTTCAACAATGATGTGCTGCCCAACAAACTGCTCAAGGCTGGCGCCGCCGGCTATATCACCAAGAATGCCGACGGCGAGGAGATTGCCCAGGCCATCAAGGTGGTGATGGCGGGGTCCGTGTATGTCAGTCCCTCCATCGCCCAGCAGATGGTGGTGAGCGGCCTGCGTCCCGGCCAGGAGTCCTCTCCCCTGGGGCAGCTCTCCCAGCGGGAGTTGCAGATCGCCCAGATGATCACCAGCGGCTACCGGGCGGCGGAGGTGGCGGGCATTCTCAACATCAGCCCCAAGACCATCAATGCCCACAAGTACCGTATCTACGACAAGCTGTCGGTCACCAACGATGTGGAGCTCACCCTGGCGGCGGTGAAGTACGGCCTGGTGGACCCCAGCGAACTCTTGTAGTGGCCTTTGCGATGGCCTTCGATCCGGCGACCCTGCTCAAGAACCTCACCCAGCGCCCCGGCGTCTACCAGATGCTGGGGGAGGGGGACCAGGTGCTGTATGTGGGCAAGGCCAAGAATCTGCGCAAGCGGGTGGCCAGCTATTTTCGCGACTCGGGGCTCAGCCTCAAGACCCAGGCCCTGGTGTCGCGCATCCGCAATGTCCAGGTCACCGTCACCGACACCGAGGCGGAGGCGCTGATCCTGGAACAGAACCTCATCAAGCAGAGCCGGCCGCCCTTCAATATCCTGCTGCGGGACGACAAGTCATACCCGTACATCTTCCTGTCCCAGGGCGAGCCCTATCCCCGCCTGGCCTTTCACCGTGGCACCAAGCGTCGCAAGGGCCGTTACTTTGGCCCCTATCCCAACACCAACGCGGTGCGCGAGAGCCTGGTGTTCCTGCAGAAGACCTTCCGGGTGCGCCAGTGCGAGGACAGTTTTTTCCGCAACCGATCGCGGCCCTGCCTGCAATACCAGATCAAGCGCTGCACCGGCCCCTGCGTGGGCTTGGTGAGCGAGGAGGATTACCAACAGGATGTGCGCCTCACCGAACTGTTCCTGGAAGGCAAGAGCGACCAGGTGATCCGCGAGTTGGAACGGGAAATGGACGCCCGCGCCGCCGAGCTGCGCTTCGAAAAGGCCGCCGAGCTGCGCGACCGTCTCGTCGCCCTGCGCCAGCTACAGGCGGAGCAGGTGATCGAGGCGGGGCAGGGCAATGTGGATGTGCTGGCGGCGGATGTCTCCGGCGACATCGCCTGCGTCCACCTGCTGTTCATTCGCCAGGGGCGCATTCTCGGCAGTCGCGGCTTTTATCCCAGGACACCCCTGGCGGACGACCCCCGGACTCTGTTGGGGGAGTTC
>JBJHDJ010000153.1:0-6274 GCA_050486485.1 Porticoccaceae bacterium | reverse complement strand
TCACCAGCATGAAGTTGTGGTAGGCCATCACCTCCCGCAGCTTGGTGGCGAAGCGCTCGGCGTTGAGCAGGTCTCCCACCCGCAACCCCCGGCGCGACACCTTGTCCTCGTAGGCCGGGCCAATGCCCCGCCCCGTGGTGCCGATTCTGGCATTGCCACGGGCCACTTCCCTGGCCTGGTCGAGGGCCACATGGTAGGGCAGGATCAGCGGGCAGGCCGGCGAGATGCGCAGGCGATCGCGCACCGGCACGCCCTTGGCCTCCAGCTTTTCCATCTCGGTGATCAGGGCGTCGGGCGCCAGTACCACGCCGTTGCCGATGGCGCACACCACCCCCTCCCGCAGGATGCCGGAGGGGATCAGGTGCAATGCCGTCTTGATCCCGTCGATCACCAGGGTGTGGCCGGCGTTGTGGCCACCCTGGAAACGGGCCACGGTGGATACCTGGTCGGTGAGCAGATCGACGATCTTGCCCTTGCCTTCGTCACCCCACTGGGTGCCGAGCACAACTACATTTTTTCCCATGCTTTGAACTCTGGAAGTGAATCAATCAATCGGTTTGACAAGGAAGCCGGCGCCCTGCAACACCAGTTGGCGGTCGCAACGCAATTCAGTGAAATCCGGGTCGCGCCCGTGGAAACCGCACACTACCCGCTCGCCGCTGGCCCGCAGGCGGCGAACTTCCTCCCGGTACCCCGGGGCGTCGAGGGGAGGGGCGTAGATGCCCCCCTGTGGCTCCGCGCCCTGTTCCAGCAGCGCCGCCAGGGCCTTGAGGTCGATGCTGAAGCCGGTGGCGGGGCGGGCGCGACCGAAGGTTTCACCGATGTCGTCGTAGCGGCCGCCGTTGGCCAGGGCCTGGCGGACGCCATCGGCGTAGGCGGCGAACACGATGCCGGTGTGGTAGTGGTAGCCCTCGAGTTCGCACAGGTCCAGGTAGATGCGAGCCTCTGGACAGGCGGCCTCGATGGCGTCGACCACCTGCTGCAATTCGTCGATGGCCAGCTCCACTTCGGCGGGGGCGCCAGCCAACAGCTCCCGGGCCCGATCCAGCACCACCGGCTCACCCGCCAGGGACGGCAGGCGACACACCAGGGCCGCCAACTCGCCATCGGCAATGTTGTCCGCCGCCCAGGCGGGCAGCGCCGAGGACTTGCCCTGCAGCAGGGTGAACAGTTCATCCCGCCGCGCGCTGTCCAAGGCCAGGCATTCCTCCAGGGCGCGATAAATACCCACATGGCCGAGATCGAGACAGAGGCCGCCGACGCCGCTGCGAACCAGGGCCTCGACCATCAGGGTGATGACCTCGATATCGGCCCCCAGGGAGGCTTCCCCGTACAGCTCCACGCCGACATGGATGGGGGTGCGGGAAGACAGCGGACCGCGCGGTCGCGTGTAGAGCACGGTACTGGCATAGCACAGGCGGTTGGGACCCTCGCGGCGCAGGCTGTGGGCATCCATGCGGGCGGTCTGGGGCGTGACATCGGCGCGCACCCCCATCATGCGGCCACTGAGCTGATCGGTGAGCTTGAAGGTGCGCAGATCGAGATCCCGACCCGAACCGCTGAGCAGGGAGTCGGTGAACTCGGCAAGGGGAGGAATCACCAGGTCGTAACCCCAGGCATGGTAGAAATCGAGCAACAGGCGGCGCAATCGCTCCACCTGAAAGGCCTGATTGGGCAGGATTTCCTCGATTCCCTCCGGCAGCAGCCAGCGGTCGACCTGATTCATAGGAATGAGTTCCGTGCGGGTAACTAGCGGTTCAGGAGGTACAGCAGCACGGCGCCAAGCACCATGCTGGCAAGGCCCATCAGGCGCATGGTGCGGTCGTCGATCTGCGCCATCAGTTGGGCCAGATTGCGCCAACGGCGAGGGGCGACAAAGGGCATGATGCCCTCGATCACCAGCACCAGACACAGCGCCTTGGCGAGGTCTAGCCACATGTCTTTGTCCTGCCTGTCCGGAAGTCGTTGAAGTCACAAAAAAACCGGGTTTCCCCGGTTGACGAATTCTAGCACTGTCAGGGGGTGAATGCCGCAATTTTTTGTCTGCCCGCCCGGGGTTCGGGACGGGCAGGCACTCTCCTGTCAGTATCCTGTCAGTTGCCGGAGCTACTGTTCAGGTAACGGAAAAAGTCGCTGTCCGGATCCAGCAGCAACACATCTCCCTTGTCGCGGAACGCACTCATATAGGCATTCAAGCTACGGGTAAAGGCGTAGAACTCCGGGTCCCGCTCGAAGGCGTTGGCGTAGATTGCCGTGGCCTGGGCATCCCCGACACCGCGCAGCTGTTCCGCTTCCCGATAGGCGTTGGCCTCGATGACGATCTGTTGGCGGTCGGCGTCGGCGCGGATCCGCTCGCCTTGCTCCAGACCCTGGGCGCGCAGGTCGCGGGCTTCCTTTTCGCGCTCGGCGGTCATGCGCCGGTAGACCTGCTCGCTGACCTCGTCCGGCAGGTCGATGCGCTTGACCCGAACATCGATCACTTCGATACCCAGGGATTCCCTGGCGTCGGCATCGATGCGACGCTGGATAGTTTCCATGAGCGTGTCCCGTTCCCCGGACACCACTTCATTGAGGGTAAGGGTGCCGAACTGATTGCGCAGCCCGTCATTGACACGGGTGGACAGGCGGCTGTTGGTCAGGTCCTCGCTACCGCCGGTGGCCCGGTAAAAGGCGCCGACATCAACGATGCGCCACTTCACATAGGAGTCCACCAGCAGTCGCTTGCGCTCAACGGTGAAGAAACTCTCGGTGGGCGTGTCCAGGGTGAGAATACGGGCATCGAACTTGCGCACCTGGTTGACGAAGGGGACCTTGAAGTGAAGCCCCGGTGGTATGTCATCCTGCACGAATTCACCGAAACGCAGCTTGACGGCGCGCTCGGTTTCCTTGATCACATAGAGGCTGTTGCTGAGCAGCAACAGCAGGACGACGGCGACAATGACAACGAGTGACAATCTGGAATTCATCAGCGTAACTCCCTCCGCTGGGATCCGGTGGACTGCTGGTTGCGCAGGCGATTGGCGATCTCGTCGGCCATGACCCCCATCTGGGCCGGATTGATGCGGGTACCCGCGCCACTGACGCCGGGCTCACCGGATGACACCGCCTGGTCGAGGGGCAGGTAGATGATATTGTTGCTGTCCCGCGCCGCCACCATCACCTTGCTGCTATTGGTCATCACCTCCTGCATGGCGTTCAAATACAGGCGCTGGCGGGTAACCTCCGGCGCGCGGCTGTACTCCGCTTGCTGCTGAATAAAGCGATCCGCCTCACCCTGGGCCTCGGCAATCACCCGCTCCTGGTAGGCTTGGGCCTCTTCCAGGATGCGTTGTGCGCGGCCCCTGGCCTCGGGGATGATGGCGTTGGCGTAGGACTGGGCCTCGTTGATTACCCGCTCCTGGTCTTCCCGGGCCTTGATCACATCATCATAGGCCGCCTGGACCGCCGCCGGGGGCTTGGCGTCCTGAATATTGACGCGAATGATATTGATGCCGGTCTCGTAGTGATCCAGATAACGCTGCAAGCGCTCGTGCACCTCGACACCCACCTGCTCGCGGCCCGCGGAGATCACCGAGTCCAGCAGGCTGCTGCCCACCACATGGCGCAGGGCGCTGTTGGTGGCGTGACGCAGGCTGACATCCGGGTCCTTGACATTGAGCACATAGGCCTTGGGGTCGGGCACATTGAATTGCACCTCGAGCTGAAGATCGACGATGTTCTCGTCCTGGGTCAACATCAGGTCGCGGCTGGGGTTGCGGTACTGGCGCACCTGGGTGACGGGCACCTTGTACACCGAGTCGACAATCGGCGGATTCCAGTGCAGGCCAGGGTTTACCGTGTCATGGTACTTGCCCAGGCGCAACACCACGGCGCGCTCCGTCTCGTCCACCTGGTAGATGCCGGCAAAGGCCCATACCAAAGCCAGTATCACCAGCGCCACCGGCAACAGTTTGAAGGGGCTGAAGCCCGCTGGACCGCTCGCGCCGCCGCCAGCGCCGTTGCCAGCGCCACCGAAACGGCCAAATTTCTCGCGAAGTTTCTTCAGGGCCTCGTCGAGGTCGGGCGGACCGCCGCCCTGGCCTCCTCCGCCTCCCCAGGGATCCTTGCCACCTCCGGGTTCATTCCAAGCCATTGAATCTTCTCCGTACGCACAACTGGAGGGCCATTCTAGCAAGACACCCGGCGGGCGTCAGGCACTTTCGGCCATGGCCGGCGTTTCATCGAGGACAACCAGGGCATCCGCCGTCAGCAGTTGCGACTTGAGCAGGCGATTGAAATCCGCTCTGGGCAGGCTCAGGCGCAGCACGGCGCCACCGTCCTCGGCGGCCTGCTCCTCCAGCACGGCACCCAATTCATAGAACCGGGCCCTGAGCCGCGCAAGCCGGGGCGGCAAATAATAGCGGCCGCTGACCATGTCGCTGCCCAGCCGTTCGCGAATGGCCTGTACCAGCAGATCGATACCTTCCCCGGTGGCGGCGGACAGCCACACCGCCACCGGCATGCCCTGGTCATCCCGGTCGATATGGGGCACGGCATGGTCCAGCAGATCGAGCTTGTTGTACACCAGCAACTGGGGGTTGTGATTGGCGCCAATTTCCTCCAGCACCTCGGCGACACTGGCCATGTTGCCCTGGCGGCCTTCGCCGTGGGCATCCACCACATGGAGCAGCAGGCTGGCGCTGGCGGCCTCCTCCAGGGTGGCGCTGAAGGCCTCCACCAGCTTGTGGGGCAGGTGGCTGATGAAGCCCACCGTATCGGCGAGTATCACCGGACCCAGTTCCGGCATGTCGACCCGCCGCATGGTGGGGTCCAGGGTGGCGAACAGCTTGTCCACCGCCAGCACGCCAGCGCCGGTGAGGCGGTTGAACAGGGTGGACTTGCCGGCGTTGGTGTAACCCACCAGGGACACGGTGGGTACCTCGGCGCGGGTGCGGGAGCGGCGCCCCTGCTGACGCTGGCCGCGGACCTTTTCGAGGCGCTTTTCGATGGATTTGATGCGCGCGCGCAACAGGCGGCGGTCGGTCTCCAGCTGGGTCTCGCCGGGACCCCGCAAACCAATCCCCCCCTTCTGGCGCTCCAGGTGGGTCCAGCCGCGCACCAGGCGGGTGGCCATGTGCTGCAACTGCGCCAGCTCCACCTGCAACTTGCCCTCGTAGGTGCGGGCGCGCTGGGCGAAGATGTCGAGAATCAGGCCGGTGCGGTCCAGCACCCGGCACTCCAGCGCCTTTTCCAGGTTGCGCTCCTGGCTGGGGGTGAGGTTGTGATTGAAAATCACCACCTCGGCGCAATGGCGCTCCACCGCCTCCCGCAGCTCGTCGAGCTTGCCGGTGCCGATGAAGTACTTGGCGTTGGGGGACGAGCGCTGGCCAGTGATGAACTCCACGGGGTCTCCGCCAGCGGACAACACCAGCTCCTCGAACTCCCTGGGATCATCCGGCTCACTGTCGCTGTGCAGGTCCATGTGGACCAGAATGGCCAACTCGCCGGATTCAGGGCGGTCAAAAAACAATCAAACCTCCGGGCATGTCATGCCTGCTTTCCGCGGACCCCGGCGGCCTTGCGCGCACGGCAAGGCCGGGGAAACAGTCCCCCGGCCTGACATGACACATCCGCGCCGCGCTTTTGACGGCGCGGCCATTGTTTGAGGGGACTGCCGTCAGTCCTCATCGTCCTGGTTGCCGGCATCTCCGGGCTCCTGGGGAGCAACCGGGGGCAGGCGCACGGGCCGCGAGGGCACCACGGTGGAAATGGCGTGCTTGTAGACCATCTGACTGACGGTGTTCTTGAGCAGCACCACGAACTGATCAAAGGACTCGATCTGGCCCTGCAACTTGATGCCGTTCACCAGAAAGATCGATACGGGTACGCGCTCCTTGCGGAGCAGGTTCAAAAAAGGGTCTTGTAGGTTATGCCCTTTTGACATCATATTTCTCCTTATCAAAATGAAAAAAGCGCCAGCAAATCAACTTCCATAACTAAGGCGCAACCATGCCGGACATCCGGCCACTCAGCGTGCGGCGCAATGATAGCAACTGCCACGCAGCTAGTATATGGGCCCGTTTTGCAAAAGTTTCAAGGACTTTGCCAACAATTCCTCCCTTGCCAGGGCCTTCCCGGGGGGATGGTCGATGGCCAATGTGCGCAGTCCGGGCCAGCCCCGCATCCAGGTGAGCTGGCGTTTGGCCAGCTGCCGGGTGGCGGCGATGGCCTTCGCCACCATGTCGTCGTAGCCGTACTCACCCGCCAGATAGCCCCACGCCTGGCGATAGCCAAC
>JBJHDJ010000152.1:0-6285 GCA_050486485.1 Porticoccaceae bacterium | reverse complement strand
GCCGTGGCCGATCCCACCAGGTTCCAGGCGAGAATGGAACGGGTCAGCATCTGCCCGTTCATGGCGAAAAAGAACGCGGCATTGCCGAAAAACAGCCAGCGGTACTGGGCGTCGGAAAATACCGCGAAGGCGCCTTCCGCGGCCTTGGCGGGTTGTGGAGACGGGGAGGTAATGGCAGGTCACTCCTTATAATGCTGTGGCCAGTATATCCCGAATGCACCCGGCTTGACCGCAATGCACTTGAACTCCCCGGGCAGGTTGCGGCCTAACAACTTGCAATCCGTTTGGCGCGGTACTCGCCCGCTGCCCCCGGGTGACCTGGCAAACGGGCCGCGGCGGCGCGGATCCCTGACCGGACCCCGCGGATCCATGGACATCGCGGGGCCCGCCGTTTTCACCCGGCCCAATCCCATGGGCCTAGCGCAGGAGTAAGAACCCCCATGAAAAGATCCGCCATGCTGTTTCTCCTGGTTCTCGTCGCCACCCTCGGCGCGCGGGCCAGTGACACCCTGGAAGCCCGCTCCCAGTACCAGTCGATGGAGATCACCCGTGTGGCGGGTGGGCTGGAGCACCCCTGGGCGCTGGCCTTTCTGCCGGATGGCGCCATGCTGGTCACGGAAAAACCGGGGCGCCTCAAACTGATCGATGACGGCGGGGCGCGAGAGATTACCGGGCTGCCTGATGATCTAGTGGCGATCCGCCAGGGGGGTCTGCTGGATGTGGTGCCGCACCCCAACTATGTCGAAAACGGCTGGATCTACTTCACCTATTCCCAGGGTGATACGGACGCCACCGCCACCACCCTGTTTCGCGCGCGGCTCGACGGCGACCGGCTGGTGGACCGCGAGCAATTGTTTACCCAGGATCGCCGCTCCCGACCCGGTGGTCACTACGGCTCGCGACTCGCCTTCCTGCCGGACGGCACCCTGTTGATGAGTATCGGTGATCGTGCGATGCAGCCCGCCCGGGCCCAGGATCTCGACGACCACGCCGGCACCCTGCTGCGGCTCAACGACGACGGCTCGGTGCCCGCGGACAATCCCTTCCTGGGTCGGGACGATGCCCTGCCGGAAATCTATTCCTACGGTCACCGCAATATCCAGGGCCTGATCGTGCACCCGCGAACCGGCGAGATCTGGGCCACAGAACACGGCCCCCGGGGCGGCGATGAGCTCAACCGTGTTGAAGCCGGCATGAACTACGGCTGGCCCGCGGTGACCCGCGGCCTGGACTACCGCACCCAGGGACGCTTCGGCGACAGCGTGCGCGGCAAGGAGGGCATGGTGGACCCGGTGATCGACTGGACCCCCGCCCTGGCGCCCTCGGGTCTCGCCTACCTGGAGGGGGATGGCTGGGCGCCCCAGTGGGCGGGCAACCTCTTCGCCGGCGGGTTGCGGGCCGAGGAGGTGCGCCGCGTGGTGTTCGACAACGGCGAGGTGGTGCACGAGGAAGCCCTGTTGCAGGGTGTCCTCGGCCGCATCCGCGATGTGCGCGGTGGACCGGATGGCTATCTCTACCTGGTGACCGACCACCAGGACGGCGCCATTTACCGAATCCGTCCGGCACCATGAGGGGCAAGCCGAGCTTGCCCATGACGAGTACCCAGGGTGAGATCCCATCGACATCGCCGCCACCCGCGGAGCCCGGCTGTGTCCCGTGGCGTACACCGCGCCCCACTGAACCCGGCCGCTTGCCTGACGGCACCGCTGCTGGCCTTGGTGGTGGCTTTGCTGACGGCCTGCGCGCCACACCCCCATCACCCGAGCATGGACCGCCGCGCCGCCGCGGAAATCAACCGCTATTTCGCCCGGCTCGACAGGGGCGACCGCCCGGGGGCGGCCCTGCTGATACAGCACCGGGGAGATATCCTGCTGGAGGGTTACCACGGCAGGGCGCGGCTCGATCCCCTGATACCAGTATCTGCCGACACCCGTTTCAATGTCGGCTCGGTGGCCAAGCAATTCGTCGGCTATCTGGCGCGGCGGGAGGCGCTCCAGGGAACCCTGGACCTGGATCAGCCGGTACGGCATTACCTGGCGGACATGCCAGCCTTCGAGCCGCCCATCACCCTGCGCCACCTGCTGCACCACACCAGCGGCCTGCGGGACGGCTTTCAGTTACTGGTGATGGCCGGACAGGGACCAGGCGAGGTGGCCGACGACCAGTCCCTACTCCAGATCCTGCGCGGCCAGCGCAGCCTCAACCACGGCCCCGGCGCGGAGTATTCCTACACCAACAGCGGCTATACCCTGTTGGCGGAAATTCTCCAGGTGGTCACCGGCCGATCGCTACCGGAGCTGGCGCAACGGGAGATATTCCAGCCCCTGGGCATGCACGACAGTTACTTCCTGTCACCCACGACGCCAGGGGACCCGGCGCTGGCGCTCTCCTATGCCCGCGGCAGCGGCGGTGACGGCTGGCGCCTCAGTCCTACCGACTCGGTGGCGGCAGGCGCCGGCGGCCTGATCACCACGGCCCGGGATCTGGGCAAATGGTTTGACCATCTGGTCCACCTCCACGACAGCGGCGACCCTTTGTGGCAGGCCCTGCTGGAGCCGGGATTGCTGGACAGCGGCGAGGTCGCGATATCACGCCGCGGGGAAACCTATGGCGCAGGGCTGCTGATCGGCGAACTGCGGGGCCTAACCTATGTGGGTCACGGCGGCGCCGTGGCACGCTACCAGGCCGGCGCTTTTCTATTGCCGGCATCGGGCACCAGTGTCATCGTCCTGCTGAACGGTCCCTGGGAGCAGGCCTACCCCCTGTCCCTGGCCCTGGCGGAGCGGGTACTGCCCGGTCTCGGCGCCGAGCTGGCGGACAGACCCCGGTCGCGGCCGCCGTACCAGGGCCGCATCGCCCGGCGCCTGGTGCGCGACGCCGCCGGCCTCTATGTGACGCCCCAGCCCTTTCCCGGCGCCAACCTGCCAGCCCACATCGGCATCGCCCTTGTGGCCCGTGACGACGGGCTGGGGGTGGCGGTGCTGGGGGATCAACTGGAAATCGCCGAGCCCCTGTCCGCCCGGGAATTTCACACCCGGCAGTGGTCTTCCATGCACCTGCGGCTGACGCCACGAAGCGGCGCGACACCCCTGGTGGAGGCGGACTTTGGCGAAGGTTTCGTTCAACTCGCCCGCGGCGGCTGCGAGATGGACAACGCGTCCCGGGAAGCGCTGGCGGGCCGTTACTGGAGCGACGAACTGCGCACCGCCTACCAACTGACAGCGGGCGACGGGCGCATGGAAGTCAGTCATCCCCGCCAGGGCGAGGCCTGGCTGCTGTGCCTGACGGAGGACCAGTTTCTCGCCGCCGGCGCCCCCACCGATGTGCCGTGGGGCTTCACCCAGCTGGAGGTGGCGCGGGATCCATCGGGAGCTGTAGACGGAATCTACCTGACCTCGGGAGAACGAACCCGGCGGGTGTTTTTCGCCAGGGAAGCTACTCCACCGTGACGGACTTGGCCAAATTGCGTGGCTGGTCGACATCGGTGCCCTTCATCACCGCCACATGGTAGGCCAGCAGTTGCAGGGGGATGGTGTAGATGATGGGCTCCAGGCTGGCCGGCACATGGGGGATATTGACCAGGGTGATGCCCGGCTCGTTGCTGAACCCGGCATCGGCGTCGGCGAACACATAGAGCTTGCCGCCCCGCGCCTGCACCTCGTGGAGATTGGACTTGAGCTTTGCCAGCAGGTCGTTGCTGGGGGCCACCGCCACCACCGGCATCTGCTCGTCCACCAGGGCCAGGGGGCCGTGCTTGAGTTCCCCGGAGGGATAGGCCTCGGCGTGGATGTAGGAAATTTCCTTGAGCTTGAGGGCGCCCTCCAGGGCGATCGGGTACTGCTCACCGCGGCCGAGGAACAGGGCGTGGTGCTTGTCGACAAAGGCCTCGAAGATGGTCTCGATCCGTGAATCCAGTTGTAGCACCTGGCGGCACAGATCCGGCAGTCGATGCAGGGCCCTCACCAGCTCGGCCTCTTGCTCCGCTGACAGGCCACGGTGGCGGGCCAGGGAGATGGCAAATAACTGAAGTGCCACCAACTGGGTGGTAAAGGCCTTGGTGGAGGCCACGCCGATCTCCGGCCCCGCCAGGGTCATCAGCGCCAGATCCGATTCCCGCACCAGGGAGCTGCTGGGCACATTGCAGATGGCGAGGCTGCCCAGGTAGCCGGCGTCCCGGGCGGAACGCAGGGCCGCCAGCGTGTCGGCGGTTTCCCCGGACTGGGAAATGGACACGAACAGGGTATCGGCGGGCACCACCACCTTGCGGTAGCGGTATTCGCTGGCCACTTCCACCTGGCAGGGGATGCCCGCCCACTCCTCGATCCAATAGCGGGCCACCAGGCCGGCGTGGTAGCTGGTGCCGCAGGCGACGATATGGATCTGCCGGGCCTTTTCCAGCAGCGCCACCGCCCCCTGCCCCAGGCATTCGGGAAATACCCGGGATTCGCCGATGCGCCCGTGGAGGGTCGCTTCCAACGCCTCGGGCTGCTCGTGTATCTCCTTGATCATGAAATGCCGGTAGCGGCCCTTGTCCGCCACCGATACCGGGTCGTCGAGGCGGGTGACCTGACGATCGACGGTTGCGCCGCCATGGTGAATGGTGAAGCCGTCGCGGCGCAGCTCCACCACATCGTCCTCCTCGAGAAACACGAAGCGGTCCGTGACCTGACGCAGGGCCAGTTGATCGGACGCCAGGAAGTTTTCCTCGATGCCCACCCCCAGCACCAGGGGGCTGCCATGGCGCACACCCACCAGGGATTGCGGCTCGTCGTCGCTGATCACCGCCAGGGCGTAGGCGCCATGAAAACGCGACACCGCCGCCGCCACCGCCTGTATCAGGGAGCCCCCCTGCCGGGTCTTGAAATGATTGATCAGATGGGCGATGACCTCCGTATCCGTGTCGGACACAAAGCGGTAGCCGAGGTCTTCCAGCTCGACGCGCAACTCCCGGTAGTTCTCGATGATGCCGTTGTGCACCACGGCGATGCCCGCGGAGACATGGGGGTGGGCATTGGTGTCGCTGGGCACGCCGTGGGTGGCCCAGCGGGTGTGGGCGATGCCGCGACGGCCGTGGGGCGGGTTGGCGGCCAACAGGGTCTCGAGGGCCGCCACCTTGCCCTGGGTCTTGTGCACGGCGAGGCCACCCTGGTCGTCCACCACGGCGATGCCGGCGGAGTCATAGCCCCGGTACTCCAGGCGGCGCAGTCCCTCCACCAGAATTTCCACCACATTGCGCTGGGCGATGGCGCCGACGATTCCACACATGGATCAGTCCTTTTGTGCCTTGACGGGCCTGCGCCAGCCACTGATGTTTTTCTGCTCGCCCCGGGCCACGGCGAGCTCCCCGGGCGGCACATCCCGGGTCACCGTGGAGCCGGCCCCCACGGTGGCCCCGGCGCCCACCGTCAGCGGCGCCACCAGGGAACTGTTGGAACCGATGAAGGCGCCATCCCTCAATGTGGTGGTGTGCTTGTTGGCGCCATCGTAATTGCAGGTGATGGTGCCGGCACCCACATTCACGCCACTGCCAATGACCGCGTCGCCGATATAGCTGAGGTGGTTGACCTTGCTGCCGGGGCCGATGTCCGCCTGCTTGGTCTCGACGAAATTGCCGATGCGAGCGCCCCCGCGCAGCACCGTGCCCGGGCGCAGCCGGGCAAAGGGCCCCACCTCGACCCCGGGGTCGAGGGTCACCGGCCCCTCGATCACGGTGTTGGCGCGGATCACCACGCCGTCGCCGATGACGGCGTCGCGGATCATGCAGTTGGGGCCGATGCGTACGCCGCTGCCCAGGGTGACGGTGCCCTCGAAGACGCAGTTGATATCGATAAAGCTGTCCTCGCCGGCGGCGAGCCTGCCCCGGCAGTCGAAACGCCCGGCATCCGCCAGGGTGACGCCGGCATCCATCAGGGCGATGGCGGAGCGTCGCTGGTAGAGGCGTTCGAGCTGATTGAGTTGCGCCCTGCTGTTGACGCCCTCGGCCTCCCAGGTCGCGGCGGGCTGCCGGGTGCGCACCGTGAAGCCGGCCCGGTGGGCGATGGCGATCAGGTCGGTGAGATAGTACTCCCCCTGGCTGTTGCGGTTGCCAATGGCGGGCAGCCACTCGGCCATTTTCCCCGCTGGCACCGCCATCACCCCGGTATTTACCTCGCGCATCAGCTTCTGGGTCGCGGTGGCGTCCCGCTCCTCGACGATGCCGATCACATGGCCCTCGCGATCGCGGAGAATGCGCCCATAGCCCGCCGGGTTCTCCAGGTCCACGGTCAGCAGCGCCATGGCATCGTG
>JBJHDJ010000151.1:0-6302 GCA_050486485.1 Porticoccaceae bacterium | reverse complement strand
CTGGCGAACAACTTCGCAGTTGACGTCTCCCTTGATGGGCAGGCGACATATAAGGGATTCGTCGCTGCTGGAGTGACTCAACTTTTCTTCCTTGACCATTTCCCTGATAAAATGCTCAGGGATAAGGCTCACTATTCCATATATAGAACTATCTCCGGGGGCTGGTATCGCTCCATGTGGCACGCTTGCCGAGGGCTGATCACCTTGAGGACTCTGGTCGCCATGGGTCGGCGCCTTTGACCCCGCTGGTGGACGGCGGTCAATGGGAAGCCTGGCAGCACCGTCAGATCCAGTACGGCATGCACCGAACAATCAATAACGAGCATCACGGCCCTAGGCCGCAAAACCAGGATCCCTTCATGGAACAGAATGTTCACACCCGCAACACTGGTCGCGATGAGTGGAAACAGCATTGGCCGCTGGTGCTGACCTGCGCCGCCGGCATGGCGTTTTTCTCGCTGCTGTCCAGCACCATGGGGTTGTTCCTCCAGCCCATTGCCGATGATCTTCAGTGGAGCCGCACCACGGTCATGTACGGCATGACCATCACGGCGTTGTTCACCGTGCTGTTGTCTCCCTTTGCCGGCGCCCTGATCGACCGTTATGGGGTGCGGCGCATCGCGCTGCCGGGCCTGGTTGTGGTGATCTGCTCCCTGGCGTCGTTCAGTCTCGCTTCCGGGTCCTTGGTGCAATGGACGATCATCTGGGCCATCTACGCCCTGGTCCTGCTGTCCATCAAGGCCATGGTGTGGACCACGGCCATCGCCAGCACCTTCAGCGAGGCGCGCAGCATGGCCATGGCCCTGGGCATCAGCGGCACTGCTTTGTCCCAGGCCCTGGGGCCGCCCATCGCCCAGTGGCTGATCGCCGATTACGGCTGGCGCAGCGCTTTTGTCATGCAGGCCGTGGGCTGGGGTGGGGTGGCCCTTATCCTCTCCGCGTTCTTTCTGTACGACGCCCGGGACAGAAATCGTCAGCGGCGCGAGGCCCTCCCGTCCGGCCCTGTGGTGGGGGATTCGGGCCCGGGCATTGCCTTGCCGGGTCTGTCCATGGGGGAGGCCCTCAGGAACCGCGCCATCGCCAAAATCGCTATCGCAACCTTTCTCACCATGGTGATGGGCGTGGGCATTTCCGTTCACCAGGTGCCGATCATCGTGGAAGCGGGGGTGTCGAGGCAGATGGCGGCGTACCTGGCCAGCCTGTTTGGCGTCGCCGGCATCCTCGGCAAGGTGGCCACGGGCTGGCTGATGGACAGATTCGACGCCGGCGTCGTCGGTGCGCTGACCATGACGGTGACGGCCTGCGCCTTCGCCCTGTTGCTGGAAAGCCTGGGCAGCGTGCCGCTGATCGTGCTGGGCATGGTGGTGATCGGCTACGGCTCGGGAACCAAGTTGCAGATTTGCGCCTACCTCACCAGTTGTCATGCCGGGATCAAGAATTACGGCAAGATCTTTGGCGTGATGTCGAGCATCATCGCCCTTGGCGGCGGGCTCGGGCCTGTCACCGCCAGCGCCGTCTACGACATGACCGGCAGTTACTCCGCGTTCATTTTCATGGCGATCTTTTCCACCCTGGTGGCGGCCCTGCTGCTGTTGCGGCTTGGTCCGACGCCAAAAACCTTTGTCGAGTCACAATCCTCCGCCCGGTAAACAGCCCCGACGACATCATGCAGTCCTGGTGGCCGGGGAATCCCCGGGAGGCTCACACCTGTGTCAACTCCTTGAGCCCATGGCTGAGGCTGGCCACCTTGTCGTATCCCGCCTCGCGGAGGATCGACACCGCCAGGGCCGAGCGGCGGCCAGAGCGGCACAGCGCCACCACCGGTTTGTCCCTCGGCACTTCCGCCAGGCGGTCCTGGAGTTCGTCCAGGGGAACATGGACATCCACCAGGGCGCCTGACAGGGGGCAGTCCTCCACCTCCTGATGCAGACGCACATCCAGTACGGTAACTTCCCGTAGGTGTTCTTCCAGCCACTCGGCGCTGATTTCCGGTACTCCGCCGTAGGTCAGATGGATGTCACCCCAATCCGGCAGATCCGGTTGTTCGCCGTTTTGTGGACGACCGCTGCGCAGATTGGCGGGCACCGCCTCGTCGATCAATTTGGGGTGGGGGAGTTTCATGGCCTTCATGAATTCCACGAAATCCGTTTCGTTGGCTTCACCACCCACCCGTACATTGAAGGCTTTTTCCTCGGCGATGGTGCTCACCGTTCTGCCCTGGTAATCGTGGGCGGGGTACACCAGGCACTGGTCCGGCAAGGTGAACAGTCGTTGCGTAATGGAGTGAAACAGCTTGTGGGCGCTGCCCTGCTGGAAGTCGCTTCTCCCGCAGCCGCGGATCAACAGGGCGTCGCCGGTGAACACCATGGAGTTGTCGGACAGCACGAAACTCATGCAGCCATCGGTATGACCCGGGGTGGCGATGGCGCGAAGCGTCACGCCTTTCACGCCAAACTCCTGGCCATCCTCCAGGGGCAGATCGACAGGCTCGGCGCCTATGACCCTTGCCGAGGCGATTGCGCAGCCGGTTTTCCGGTTAAGCAGCCAGGCCGCGGTGACATGGTCGGCGTGGGCGTGGGTATCCACCGCCAGCGCCAACTTGAGACCCAATTCGTCGATCAGGGCAAGATCGCGGGCGACCTGTCCAAACACCGGGTCGATCAGCAGGGCTTCGCGGTGCTGCTCGTCCGCCAGCAGGTAGGTGTAGGTGGAGGATGTGGAGTCGAACAATTGGCGAAAGATCATGATTTTGGCTCCCTGTAGCTAAGGGGGGAATTCATCGCGATTGCGTTCATGGGTCATGGGGTAGGTCATGGTGTAGCTCCTACCTTGTTTGGTGGATCGAGCGGATTGGGTTGTCCAGGATCCAGTGCGTGGGCCATGACTTTATTACTTTGATAAATATAAGCCTATACTGAACCGAGAGTTATGGGCACCTCTATTCGTTGAGAGGCTACTCTCAACGAATAGAGGTGCCCTTGAGATGAATGAAGCGGTGCTGGTGTCGTCGAGTTTCATCGGCTCGCGGTGGGCTTGAGACATGGCTCCACCGCCAACGGATTGAGAGGTCAGCGGTGATGGCTTCCTCCGTCCGCCATGCTGGGACAATCCTCGGTGGATCGAACACAATAATCTGTAGAAGTCGTTTTTTTATAGAAAAAACTGGCAACCCCTGTTTGCCCCATGGTGAACTCGGGATTCCGGCCAGGGCAAGAGAGTGTGCGATTTCGGTCATTTATCTCTATGGACCAAAATGGCAGTTTAGACCAGTTGAATGTGGTGAAGCGGTTTGCGGCAAATCGGTTGGCGTACAGTCCGCGGTCATCATGAAGTACACCCATAATCAGGAGTGATAATTATGAAAGAGATCGACAAGCTCAAAGAAGAAGCGCGGCAATACCTCCGCTATGAAAAGGACAAGACAACCCGTATCGCCACGCTCACCTTCAACCGGCCGGACAAACAGAATGCCATGACCATCGGCATGCGCCAGGTGTACGCCGATCTGATCCACCAGGCCAATATCGACGACGATGTGAAGGTGCTGGTGATCCGTGGCGAAGGCAAGCACCTTGGTGCCGGTGGCGACCTGCCCGAGCAGGACGAAATGTTGTCGGAGTCCGACGAGGATGTCTCCCTGCTCCATGAGTTTGGCATCAGCAACAAGGAGGATGTGCGCTATCCGCCGAAGAAATCCTTCCGTTTCCTGCACGGTCTCACCGATCACTACGCCAAGGCCCGTGCCGGCAACCGGCCCCTGCAGGAATTCAAGAAGATCAGCATTCTGGAGGTGAAGGGTTACTGTTACGGCTGGCACTTCTACCAGGCGGGGGATGTGGATCTGGTGGTTTCTTCCGACGAGGCCCTGTTCGGACACCCGGCTTTCCGCTATGTGGGCTGGGGCCCGCGGCTTTGGACCTGGGTGGACATGATGGGCATCCGCAAGTTCTCCGAAATGTGGTTCACCGGCCGCCCCTTCACCGCCCAGGAGATGAAGGAACTCAATTTCGTCAACAGCGTCGTACCCCGGGAAAATCTTGAAGCCGAAGTGGAAAAATATGCCCTGGCTTGTTCCCGCACCCGTCCCACCGACACCGTACAGATCCAGAAGACCTTCCTGGAGCTGTACAAGCAGTACCGCGGTGAATACATGGGTAGCCTGCTGACCGGCATGGTTGAAGGCATGTTGCCCGTGGTGAAGAACGACTCGGATAGGGACGTGGCCCTCGGCGACGATGTGTTTGGCAAGGGTCTCAACAATATCGTCAAGGACAACGACAATCTCTACCCGCCGGACTGGCGTCTGAGCTACGGCGGTAGAAACAAGAAAGACTGATTGGGTTGAGGGCGGCTGGTAATCACTGGCGTGGTTGCCAGCCGCCCTTGTCGCCTGAAATAGCTCGCTCGCCTGAATAACTCGTTCTGCTGAAAGCATTCGGCAGACCATGATTTTCTGCTGGCTACCGGCTTGATCGAGCCTCGTTGCTCACCGGGAATTCCCCGTCGCTGAGAGTCGGGGATGGTGCTGGTTGTGGCATCAGCGGCTGCTTTCAGGGGCGCCGACACCCGCCAGGGCCACCCGCGCCTTTTTCCGCCGTTTTAACGGAATGCCTACGTATTTTAACGGAATATAAAGTGGCGATGACTGCCCGCGGGGAGTGGGGAGTGTATTCATCGTGCGGTTTCTTGTGGAAATAGTGGCTATTGCTGTCCGCCGAAAAAAACTAATGAATCCATGTGTGATCACTTGAGGATAAAGAGCATGCGTTACGCAAAACAAAAAAAGTTGACAGGCTATCTGGCAGCGGCCATCGCCGCGGTGCCTTTTGTCGCCATCAATGCCCACGGCCAGGACAGTGCGGCGGACGGCTCGCCCCGCGCTGGCGCCGGTGCCATGATCCAGGAGGTGATGGTGACCGCCAGGAAAAGGGGCGTCGCCGAAGGGGCGCAGAGTGTGCCGGTGACCATCTCGGCCCTGAGCGGTGATCAGATCGAGGCCATGTTCGCCGAAAACCTCACCCAAGTGGGCATGACCATGCCCAATGTCCGCCTCGATGATGCCGGCGCCTTTCCCGGCGGCATGAACTTCACGGTGAGAGGCATGGGCTTCAACAGCACCATCGCCTCGGTGGAGCCGACGGTGGGATTGTTCGTGGACGGCATGTATATCGGCGCCAACCTCGGCAGCCTCGGGGATACCTTTGACACTGAGTCCGTCGAGGTGCTGCGTGGTCCCCAGGGCACATTGTTCGGCCGCAATGTCACGGGCGGCGCCGTGGTCATGCGCTCGCGCCGCCCGGAGGGGGATTTCGGTGGCGCGCTTCGCGCCGGTCTGGGCAGCGGTGGTCGCCAGTTGATCGCCGGCAGTGTCGAGGGCAGCTTGTCGGATACCGTGGCGGGCAAGATCTACACCCAATACAACAACCAGGACGGGGATTTCGACAATATCGCCACCGGCAAGGACCACGGCGCCGAGGAAGTTTCCTTCCTGAGGCCGATGTTGCGCTGGCGGCCCTCGGATACCGTGGATATCAACCTGATTGGCGAGTATGGACGCCACCGGGGTGACGGCACCAACGCCAGGTTTGTCGAAATACCCTCCCAGATGCTCTATGGGCTGGGGGCGCGGGAACCCCGCCGCGCCGATCAATTGGCTCTGGATTTCAAGGGCGGTGTCGATGTGGAATGGCACCAACTGGTGCTCGATGCCAATTGGGAGGTGGGCAACGGCACCGTGACCTCCGTCACCGGCTACCGGGATGTGTCCTACTTCGCCGCCCTGGACAGCGATGCCTCGGCGCTGGATATTGCCCGCGGCTTGAACTGGATGGACCAGGATCAATTCAGCCAGGAGTTGAGATTCTCTTCCCAAGCCCTGGACGATCGCCTCAATTACACGGTGGGCACCTACTACTTCCAGCAGGAGCAGGAGCAGTTCTACCATATCTTCTTCTTTGGCAACTCCAACCAGCGTTCCCGTGGCACCCTGGATCACAAGACGGCTTCTGTTTTTGCCCAGGGTGACTATGAGTTCGTCGACAATGTCTTTCTTACCCTGGGGGGCCGCTATACCTGGGAGGAAAAGAAGGCGAGGAATGCCCGCACACCGGATTGCGATCTGGACCTCAACTGCGTGCTCAGCGATACCGGCAGCAAGACCTGGAACAACTTCAGCCCCAAGGTTGGGTTGAGTTGGCAAGCGGATCCCGGTCTGTTGCTGTACACCAGTTGGAGCAAGGGTTTCCGCAGTGGCGGCTACAATATCCGCACCACGGGCGTGAACGAGTCCGCCGGACCCTACA
>JBJHDJ010000150.1:0-6322 GCA_050486485.1 Porticoccaceae bacterium | reverse complement strand
GCTTGTAGGAGGCCACCACCTGGGGGTGACTGACGGCGCGCCAGAAGTCCTCCCAGCTCATCAGTGAGGTATAGAGCAGAAGGCCGGCAACCGGGAGGATGAACAGCAGCGAGAGGTACAGCAGGGTAAACCCCATGGTGATGCCGAAGCCCGGTATCACTTGCCGCTTTCTGTTTCGTGTGAGCATGTCTCACCTCTAATAAAGAGTCCGGGCGAGGTATCTTGCCCGGACAGGGGGCTGCCGGTTGATCAACGGCGGGCGATTTCTTCCAGGATCCGGTCGAAATGGCCACCGTCGTTGAAGTGGGTTTCCTGGGCGTTATCCCAGCCGCCGAACACTTCATCGATGCCGAAGAAATTCACCTCGGGGAATCGGTCGGCAAACTCCTCGGCAATGGCCGGGTTGCTGGGGCGGTAGTAATGCTTGCCGGCAAGGCGCTGGGCTTCATCCGTGTACAGGTACTCGAGGTAGGCCTGGGCCACTTCCCGGGTACCCTTGCGATCGACATTCCTGTCGACGATGGTGACCGGGGGTTCCGCCAGGATGCTTACCGAGGGAACGACGATTTCATATTCGCCGCGACCCAGTTGCTCGACCGCCAGGAAAGCCTCGTTCTCCCAGGAGATAAAGACATCGCCGATGCGGCGCTGAACAAAGGTGTTGGTGGCGCCACGTGCTGCAGGGTCAAGCACGGGCACGCGCTTGAAAATGTCGCGGGTGAATTCGTAGGCCTTCTGCTGATCGCCGTTGTACTTGCCCAGTGCATAGCCCCAAGCCGCCAGGTAGTTCCAGCGGGCGCCGCCGGAGGTCTTGGGGTTGGGGGTGATCACTTCCACATCCGGCCGCACCAGGTCATCCCAGTCCTTGATGTTCTTCGGGTTGCCGGCGCGCACCAGCAACACGATGGTGGAGGTGTAGGGTGAACTGTTGTCGGGCAGGCGGGACTGCCAATCTTCCGGAATCAGGTCGGCATTCTTGCGCAGGGCATCCACATCGTAGGCCAACGCCAGGGTGACCACATCCGCGTCCAGGCCGTCGATCACCGAGCGCGCCTGGGAGCCGGAACCCCCGTGGGATTGGCGCACGGTGACAGACTGACCCTTGGTGGCCCGCCAGTGCTTGTCGAAAAGATCGTTGTACTCCCGGTAGAACTCCCGTGTTGGGTCGTATGAGACATTGGTGATGGTCACGGCGCCCTGGGCAACGGCCTCGGCCCCCAGGGCGAGCGCCGGCAACAGCGCGGCAATCAGTTTCAAGCGTTTGGTGAATTTCATGGGTATTTCTCCGTATTCAGTAGGGTTGAATCAAGGTTGGGTAGGGGTTAAAAATCGATCTGGGCACGCAGGGTGAGCGTGTTCAGGTCCAGGCCGTCGTAAATGCTGCCGGGGCGATCCACATCCAGGACATGGGTGTAGTTGGCGGAAAACCGCAAGTTGTCGAGCGCGTACCAATTAAGCCCCAGTGTGAGATTCTCGAATTCGCCACCAACGATGTTGGCGTCGCTGAGGTCGGCGCTGCTGTAGCGAAGCGCCACTTCCCAGGCGCCGATACCGCCCTTGCCCACCGGCGAGGACACTCTGGGCCGGTCGAACACGCCGGTGCTGGCCCGGTAGGTGCGCGGTTCGCCAGTGAGGGTGTAGCTGCCATGGACATACCATGCGTTGAGATCGACATTGTCGAGTCCGCTGCCGCGCTTCAGGCGGGTGCCTATGTACTCACCCTGCAGGGAGAAAGGCCCCGCTACCCAGCCGGCTTCGAGTCCGATGGAGTAGAAGTCGTCAACACCTGGAATGACACCGGTATCGACAATGCGCACGCCGGTCACATTGGTTTCCGGCCTTGAGGAGAATCGCAGCTCGTTGGTGGAATCCTCCGGCTTGTGGAAGCGGCCGGCGATGCCCAGATGGAGAATGCTGTTGGCCTCGTTGAGGGGGGCAAAGGTAAAACGACCGTTGAGATCCCAGCCTTCATCGCCTTCGGCGCCTACATCACCTTCGGCCCGCTCACCGAAGACCCCCAAAGCCGTCGACCAGTTGCTGCCGGAAGTGTTGTAACCGATACCGAGACGGCGATCGGGACTGAACAGGTCGGTGACACCCCGCTCGATGAAGGTGGTGCCCAGGCCGCTCTGCAAGTGCTCCAGACCCAGTGGAGCCTTGAAGTTGCCCAGGGTGATCTGGTGCTTGCCGAGTCCGGTGTACTGGATCCAGGCATCCCTGATGCCGCGGGCGCCACTGTCGGAGCCGCCGGGCCGGGCAAAGTCGTACTGGTAGCGGTAGTTCCAGTGCTGGCCCACGGTGCCCCGCACATCCAGGAACAGGCGGCGGATATTGGTGCCGTCACCAAAATCGGCGCCGCTGGCATCGTGAAAAGCCGCGTCCGCCTGAAGCCGTCCACCAACCTGGAAACTGAAGTCGTTGTCCACCGACTTGAATGAAAGGGCTCGGCCGTTGGTGGTGGCCAACACAGCGCCCTTGGCTGGCACGGTGCTTTCCTCCAACTGTTGCTGTTGCTTGCCCAGGGCGGCTCTTTGCTGTTCCAGTTCCTGCCGCAGGATGCGAACCTGATGTTCCAGGCGCTGGATGCGTTCATCCGCGTCGCTGTCGAGCTTGGCCTGGGCGGCAAAGGGTAGGGTGGTGAGTACTGCCACCGCCAGGGCTTTTTTGGTGAAGTTGTAGGTGTCGATAGTGTTCATGGTTAGTGGCTCTGCGTTGTAGACGGGGCCACTGTAGAAACAAGCTAGGGATAAACGAACCAAGAAAATCTGAATTCGTTATATGAATTTTTGAATTATCAGATTTTTGTTATAAGAGGTTGCTGATGGTAATGAGCTTTATTCAGTACCGTTCATCACGCCCTCGGCCATGGGCACTCGTGCAAAACACCAGGTTGTTGCCGATCCCGCACACCCTAGGCGCTTGTTATAAAAGAACTTTATTCTTGCCCGTCAAACTCTGTTGCAATTATGCAACAATTTTTCAGCTTAAGTCCCGGTGACTATTTTCAACCTAATGAATATAAAGGATTTTTTCATATGGCATGGCCATTGCTGAAAACCTCGTGGGCCAAACGATTCCGTCATGGCCCACCCAGGGAATAGCAACCGGAGGATGTATCCATGAACAAAGTCAAAAAACTTGCTCTCGCCACGGCAACGGTCACCCTTGTCGCGATCAATCCGCTACTGGCGGGAGCCGAGGACAGGGATCTTTCCCAACAACTCGGCGATAAGTGGCATGAAGGGGCGGTTTGGAGTGCCATCGCCTTCAATCGCCACCTGAGCCCGTTCAGCATCGATGTGGATGTGGATAGCGGCACGGCCACCCTGACCGGCACGGTGGAGAGTGATGTCGACCGGGATCTGGCGGAACAAGTGGCTCTCGGCATCGAGGGCATCGAGCGGGTCGACAACCAGCTCACCGTGGAGACCAGTGCCGGTGACAGGGAGGAGGGTCGTTCGCAGGTGGTTCGCCAACTCGAGGATGCCACCCTGACCGCCACCGTCAAATCCAAACTGCTGTGGAACAGCAATACCGCCGGACTGGACATTCATGTGGTTACCGAAACCGGCGTGGTGACCCTGACCGGCATCGCCGAAAGCCCCGAAAGCCGCGAGCTGGCGGGACGGCTGGCGGAAAACACTGGCGGCGTGCGAGGTGTCGTGAACCGCATCGAGGTGGTGAATGACCCCGGCACCGTGGGCCGGGCCCAGGAGACCGCCTCCGAGCTGGGTAACAATGTCAGCGATGCCTGGATCACCAGCAAGGTGAAATCCAGCCTGGTGCTCAACCGCAATCTGCAGGGGCTGGATATCCAGGTGCGGACCCGGGATGGCGCGGTGCAGCTCAGCGGAGAAGTCGCCAGCGACGAGGAAAAGGCGTTGGCAATCGACATCGCCCGCAATATTCGCGGCGTGGAATCCGTCTCCGCCGGTGAGCTGAAAGTCCAGGGTTGATAGGGGAGGTGCTTGCTCCAAGACGCTGGAGCAAGCGCCCTGGAAATTCCTACCCGAGAAGGAGAGACACCATGTTGAGCTGGGCGCTGATTTTTCTCATTGTGGCGATCATCGCCGGGATTCTCGGCTTCGGTGGTATCGCCGGGGCCGCCACGGGTATCGCCAGGATACTGTTTCTGCTGTTTGTGGTGCTCTTTATCCTGTCCCTCTTTATCGGGCGCAGCCCGCCGGTGTAAGGACGGGAGGCGAGGGCATCCAGCACGGCAACACTGGCGCTCCGCCTCGTCCAGGCTCATGCCGCCGAGGTAGCACCACAGGATCGACAGGCCCTGGCCGTCCATCACGCCGCGCGCCAACGGCCCACCGTCGGCGCGCGGCGCGCGGCTTACGGCAACGCCGCCACCGAGCGTTGAAACTCCTCGCGACTCGGCCGCAACTGGGCCTGCCCCTTGGCGACGCGGCGCAACCCCAACCAGTAGAGCAGGGGAGATGCCAGGAAGATTGAGGAGCCGGTACCCACCACGATGCCGAACAGCATCGGCAGGGCGAAGCTGGCGACGGCGGCGCCTCCAGCGATGCCCATGGGCAGCAGGGCCACCAGGGTAGTCAGGGAGGTGAACACTGTGCGCCCCAGGGTGGCGCAGATGCTTTCGTTCATCGCTTGCATCAGTGGCTTGGTCGGCGCGCTCCTCAGGCTTTCCCGGATTCGGTCGAAAATCACCACCTTGTCGTTGACCGAATAGCCCATCAACGCCAGCAGCGCCGCCACCGCGGTGAGGTTGAACTCGATCCCCGACACCACGAAGAAACCGATGGTGACGATCAGGTCCAGGGACACGGTGGCCATGGCCGCCACGGCGAAATGGAGCTCGAATCGCGCCCACAGATAGCACCACATCCCCAGGCCCGCCAGCAACAGCGCCAACAGGGTGGCGTCGGCGAAATCACCGCTGACCTTTGGGCCCACCATTTCCGCCCGGGGAAATGTGGCATCCGCCACGGCGCTGGCGATAACGGTTTTCAATGCGCCCACCGCATCCAACTCGGTGGCGGAGACGCCCCCCGGCTGAGCCGGCAACCTCACCATGAAGTGGCCGCCATCGCCGCTTTCCTGAATCGCGGCCTGGGCAAACCGTTCGTCTTGCAGCACCCGGCGCAAATCCTCCACCGAAGCACGCGGGGCCTCGACCTCCACCAGGGTGCCGCCACTGAAGTCGATGCCATGGTTGAGGCCCTGGCTGAACAACAGCGAAGCGGAGCCAAGGCACAGCAACAGCGACAGGGCGACGCCGACAAACCTGCCCCGCAGGATGGCGAAGGGTTCGCGGCCCTCCCGGTCCAGGGCGCTGATGCCGGCGATGACCAGGGGCCTGTCCCCCAGCCTGGCCACGCGCCACTCCATGATCAACCGTGTCAGCGAAATGGCGGTATACATGGATACAACCAGACCAATCGCCATGGTCACCGCAAAGCCCCTCACCGGTCCGCTGCCAAACAGGAACAGCAGGCTGACGGCGATCAGAGTGGTGATGTTGGAGTCGAGGATGGTGCCGAAGGCACGACGAAAACCGATATCCAAGGCCAGCCTCGCCCCGCGACGACGGGCTTCCTCGCGAATGCGCTCGTTGATCAGGATATTGGCATCCACCGCCATGCCGATACTGAGGATAAGACCGGCGATGCCCGGCAATGTCAGGGTGGCGCCAAACAGGCTGAGTACCCCGAACACCAGCGTGATATTCACCCCAAGCCCGGCGCAGGCGATCAGTCCCCAGCGGCCATAAATGGCCACCATCACGGCGAACACCAGCAAAGTTCCGAGCAGGCCAGTGTGAAGACCCATGGCGATGGCGTCGCTACCCAGTTCCGGGCCCACGGTGCGCTCCTCCATCACCAACAGGGGGGCGGGCAGGGCGCCGGAACGCAGCATCAGGGCCAGGTTGCTGGCTTCCTCGGCGCTGAAGGAGCCACTGATTTCGCCGCTGCCTCCTCCAATCAGCGAGCGAATCACCGGCGCGGTGACCACCCTGCCATCCAGCACCACCGCCAGTTGGCGGCCAATATTGTCCCGGGTCAGTTCCGCGAAGCGCTGTCCCCCTTCCCGGTCCAAGCGAAAATTCACCACCGGTTGCCGCGTATCCTGATTGAATCCGAGCTGGGCATCGCGGATATGCCGCCCCTCGAGGGCCACCGGCTGCTCGATGGCGACAATGTCTCCCTCCCTTTCACCGGGAAGCTCCCTGACGGCGGTGGTCGCGGCGGACCGTTCATCCGCCACCCAGTGGAAGGTCATTTGCGCGGTGGTGCCCAGCAGGTCGCGAACCCGCGCCGGGCTGTCAACACCCGGCAGTTGCACCAGTACCGCA
>JBJHDJ010000149.1:0-6324 GCA_050486485.1 Porticoccaceae bacterium | reverse complement strand
TCAACGCCAAGGGGTTTGGCGGCAACAACGCCACCGGCGTGGTGCTGTCCCCGGCCCGCGCCGAGTCCATGGTGGCGCGCCGCCACGGTGGCCAGTGGCGCGCCTACCAGGAACGCCTGGAGGAAACCCTGGAGCGGGCCGCCGAATATCGCGCCGCGGCCGAGGGGGGCGATCTGCGGGTGATCTATCGCTTCGGCGACGGCATGATCGCCGACGAGGATGTTGAAATCAGCGCCAATGCCATCCGCGTGCCCGGCTATGGCAAGGCCATTCCCCTGGATGAAGCCAATCCCTGGGGGGATATGCGCTGAGGGGGATCCGCCGGCAATGGCGCTGAATCGGCCCCGGAATGCGTAATCCTTCTCCCTCATGGGGAGAAAAGGCCAGGGTGAGGGGAAAGAGGCAGGGTCGCTGATTGCCGCCGCCGAGGGTCCCGCCAGGCCCCCGGTAGGGCGCGCAATGGCCCCCGGGGCGGGCGCCAGCGGCGCCTGTCGATGCCTTTCATCAGGGAACTGTCACAAAAACTTCCATCTAACCCTGTAAATAGTCAAAATATCGCCCCTTTCCGGCGAGCGGGTCCTGTTGCGGTCCCGCCTGAGTCGTTCCTGTCAAACCGCCCCCTGGAGGAGCCGCCGTTGACCGCCAAGCAAGAGCCGACCTGGACTCACGAACACGCCGCCGAACACTATGGCATTCGCGAATGGGGCTCCGGGCTGTTCGATGTCTCCGAACAGGGGGAGGTCACCGTGATGGTCAATGGTGGCAGCAGCAAATACAGCGTCTCCCTGCTGGATATCGTCGAGGGCCTGCGTCAGCGGGAGTTGAACATGCCGGTGCTGCTGCGAGTGGAAAACCACCTGGATGCCGCCATCACCCAGATCAACGAATCCTTCGCCCAGGCCATCAAGACCACCGGCTACACCGGCGTCTATCGCGGCGTTTTCCCCATCAAGGTCAACCAGCAGAGCCACATCATCGAGGAAATCGCCCGCTTCGGTGAGCGCTACCACCACGGCCTGGAAGCGGGCAGCAAGGCGGAATTGCTGATCGCCATGTCCATGCTGCGGGATCGCGAGAGCCTCATCGTGTGCAACGGTTACAAGGACGAGGAATTCATCGACCTGGGGCTGCGCGCCCGGCAACTGGGCATGACCTGCGTGTTCGTGGTGGAAACCCCCGAGGAAATGTCGCTGATCATCGAGCGCAGCCGCATCCTCAAGGTGGAGCCCCTGGTGGGCGCCCGCCTCAAGCTCGGCACCAAGGTGGACGGCCACTGGAGCGAGGACAGTGGCGACCGCAGTCTTTTTGGCCTCAACACCCAGCAATTGATCGAGGCGGTGGACCTGCTCAAGTCGGCGGACATGCTCCACTGCCTGCGGTTGCTGCACTTCCACCTCGGCTCCCAGATTCCCAATATCCAGAACATCCGCGCCGGCATCCGCGAGGCGTGCCGCTACTACATCGACCTGGTGGAGGAAGGCGCGCCCCTCGGCTACCTGGACATCGGCGGCGGCCTCGCCGTGGACTACGACGGCTCCCGGGGCGGCAGCCAGCAGAGCCGCAACTACAGCCTGCAGGAATACTGCGTGGATGTGGTGGAGGCCATACAGGAGTCCCTCGACCCGGCGGACATCCCCCACCCGGTGATCGTCAGCGAATCGGGCCGCGCCACCGTGGCCTATACCTCGGTGCTGCTGTTCAATATCCTCACCGTCGGCAACTTCGAGCCGGGCCCGCTACCGGACGCCCTGCCGGAGGAGGCTCCGGACGAGGTGCGCAACCTCGCCGCCCTGCTGGGCAACATCACCCTCAAGAATGTCCAGGAGTGCTACAACGACGCGGTGTACTACCTGGAATCCCTGCGCATGCAGTTCAAGCGCGGGGAAATCAAGCTGCGCATGCGCTCCATCGGCGAGAACTACTACCTGGCGGTGCTGCAGAAAATCGCCCGGGTCATCCCGCAACTGGATCGCGTGCCCATCGTGCTGGAGAACCTCACCGAGCAGTTGGCGGACATCTACTACGGCAATTTCAGCGTGTTCCAGTCCCTGCCGGATTTCTGGGCCATCGGCCAGACCTTCCCGGTGATGCCCATTCACCGCCTCAACGAGGAGCCCACCCGGGAGGCCATCATCGCCGACCTCACCTGCGACTGCGACGGCAAGATCGACCGCTTCGCCAACCCCGGCGGCGAACGCCGCACCCTGAGCCTGCACCCCCTGGAGAACGACAGCGAGTACTACCTGGCGGTGTTCCTGGTGGGGGCCTATCAGGAAACCCTCGGCGACCTGCACAATCTGTTTGGCGACACCAATGTCGCCAGCGTGCGCATCAACGGCGACGGCAGCTTCGACTTCGTGCACGAAATGCACGGCGACACCATCGCCGATGTGCTGAGCTATGTGGAGTACCAGCCCGAGAACCTGTACCGCCGCTTCCGCGACACCGCCGAAAAGGCGGTGCGCGCCGGTCGCATCTCGGTGGCGGAGCGCCAGCAACTGCTGGGTGCCTTCACCGACAGCCTGCGGGGCTACACCTATTTCGAGCGTTGACGGCCAGAGGCCAGGTGCTTGCTCTGCAAGCCCCGAAGCCGTGCCCGGCAATGCCACCAACAAGACACCAGCGGTGAACGGGCCCAGCCCCAACCCGGCAACTCAAGAGGAGTGAGACCATGGCAAAAGTGCTCATCATCGGCGCCGGTGGCGTCGGCGGCGTCGTCGCCCACAAGTGCGCCCAGCTCCCCGAGGTGTTCAGCGACATCCTGCTGGCCAGCCGCACCGAGGACAAGTGCCAGGCCATCGCCGCCGATATCCGCGAGTTGCAGGGCCGCGACATCCGCACCGCCCGGGTGGACGCCGACAATGTGCCGGAACTCACCGCCCTGCTGGAGGCCGAGCGCCCCGCCCTGGTGATCAATGTCGCCCTGCCCTACCAGGATCTGCACATCATGGACGCCTGCCTGGCCGCCGGCGTCGACTACCTGGACACCGCCAACTACGAGCCCCTCGACACCGCCAAATTCGAGTACAAGTGGCAGTGGGCCTACCGGGACAGGTTCGAGCAGGCCGGCCTGATGGCCCTGCTGGGCTCCGGCTTCGACCCCGGCGCCACCAATGTCTTCACCGCCTGGATCGCCAAGCACTACTTCGACGAGATCCACACCCTCGACATCATCGATGTCAACGGCGGCAACCACGGCTACCCGTTCGCCACCAACTTCAACCCGGAAATCAACATCCGCGAAGTCACCGCCGAGTGCCGCCACTGGGAAAACGACCAGTTCGTCACCACGCCGGCCATGTCGACAAAGATGGAATTCACCTGCCCGGAGGAGGTCGGCACCTTCAATATCTACCGCATGTACCACGAGGAACTGGAATCCCTGGTGGTGAATTTCCCCACCCTCAAGAAGGCCCAGTTCTGGATGAGCTTCGGCGACAGCTATCTCAAGCACCTGGAGGTGCTGGGCAATGTCGGCATGACCGGCATCGAGCCGGTGGAATTCCAGGGCCAGCAAATCGTGCCAATCCAGTTTCTCAGGGCGCTGCTGCCCGACCCCGCCAGCCTCGGCCCGCGCACCGTGGGCAAGACCTGCATCGGCTGCGTGGTCACCGGCATCAAGGACGGCAGGGAAAAGACCGTCTATGTCTACCAGATCAAGGACCACCAGGACTGCTACAAAGAGGTCCGCTCCCAGGCCATCTCCTACACCACCGGCGTGCCCGCCATGATCGGCGCCAAGCTGATGCTGGAGAGAAAGTGGCACAAACCCGGGGTATGGAACATCGAGCAGATGGACCCGGACCCGTTCATGGAAGCACTCAACAACCACGGCCTGCCCTGGGCAGTCATCGAGGACTACAACCTGTAGGATGGGTCGGGCGCGGCGATACCCATTGTTCCTCGCGGTCTGGCGGTGCGTTGTGGTGGGTTACGCCTGCGGCTAACCTACCCCCTACAGGTCACTGTAGGATGGGTTGAGCGCAGCGATACCCATCAAGGCCAGGCCCTGCAGGTAGGATGGGTTGAGCGCAGCGATACCGATCAATTCGCCGAGCAAAGGGTAACAATCCATCCAAATTATCCCGCACCGGGATTCGAAGCACTTGAATCGCCAGCTGCGCAATGCACCCCGCCCGCCACCGGGATACACTCTCCAGGGGAAGCCGCCCGTGGAGAGCCGCGATGACAACCTGGTATCACGACCATCTCGAACCGCTGATGCGCCTGGAGGCCCTGTGGCAGGTGGCCGCCTTGGCGGTGGCCCTGCTCTGCGCCTCGCTGATCAACCGCCGCCTGCAGGTGGTGCTGCAAGCCAGCACCCAGGACAGCATCGGCCTGCGTCATATCGCCATCCGCGGCGTGCAGCGACTGCTGTGGCCGGTATCGGCGCTGGCGGTGGTGCTGCCCGTCAAGGCCATCATCGACCGCCATGGACTGCCATCGCAACTGCTGGAAGTGGCGATTCCCATCCTGGTGGCACTGGCCCTCATCCGCGCCATCGTCTACCTGCTGCGCAAGGCCTTCAGTCGCGGTCCATTGGTGAAATCCTCGGAGAATGTCCTGGCGGTGATCATCTGGCTGGGGGTCGTGCTGCACCTGCTGGGCTGGCTGCCGGCGGTGGTGGAGCTGCTGGATGGCCTGGCATTCACCCTGGGGGAGACCCGCGTTTCCCTGCTGGCCATCCTCAAGCTGCTGTTGTTGATCGCCGTCAGTTTCACCATCGCGGTGTGGCTGTCGGAAATGCTCAACCGCTCCCTGGAGCGCTCCCCCCATATCTCCCCCAGCATGCGGGTGGGGTTCGGCAAGTTCACCCGCTTTGCCTTGCTCACCCTGGCCTTCCTGCTGGCCCTCAACGCCGTGGGCATCAACCTCACCTCCCTGGCGGTGTTTGGCGGCGCCCTGGGGGTGGGCCTCGGCTTCGGCCTGCAGAAAATCGTCTCCAACTTCATCAGTGGCTTTATCCTGGTGATGGATCGCTCCATCAAGCCGGGGGACGTGATCAGCGTCGGCGACAAGTTCGGCTGGGTGGAGGCGCTCAATTCCCGCTACCTGGTGGTGCGCAACCGGGAGGGAGTGGATACCCTGATACCCAACGAAAACCTCATCACCAGCGAAGTGATCAACTGGAGCTACGCCGATCGCAATGTGCGCATCGTGGTCAAGGTGCAGATCAGTTACGATGACGACCCGGAACAGGCCATGGCTCTGATGCTGGACTGCGCCAAGGCCTCGCCACGGGTGCTCGATGAGCCGGCGGCCTCGGCGCGGCTGATGGAGTTCGGCGACAACGGCATCGAGCTGCAACTGCGGGTGTGGATCGCCGATCCGGAAAACGGCACCGGCGGCGTCAAGTCCGAGATCAACCTGGCCATCTGGCGGGCCTTCAAGGCCCACGGCATCACCATCCCCTATCCCCAGCGGGATCTCCATATCAAAACCTCGCCCTTGGGGGTGAGCCTCGAACAGGGAAAACCAAGCCATGAAACCTGAAATCAAGCTGCTGGACGAAACCGCCTTCCAGGCCATGCTCGACGACCTGGGCATCGCCGGCGCCGTGCACGACTACCACACCCTGTCGGGACTGCTGCTGGCGGTGGCGTCGGCGCCGGACTTCATTCCCCCCTCGGAATGGATGGAACTGATCTACACCAGCGACGAACCGCCGGCACTGCCCGATGCCGCCTCCGCCACCGTCTTCATGGGCCATTTGATGGGCCACTGGAATCACTGGACCGGGGCTCTCGGCACGGAAGATGAAGTGCTCCAACTGCCCGCGGAATACCGCCTCGTCGATGGCAACCCAACGGAGGCTTACTCGCGATTCTGCCGCGGGCTGGTGATGGGCTACGGCTGGCTGGAACAGGACTGGTCGGAGTTGATCGACGCCCTGGAGGACACGAAAGCCGAGGAGGAGCTGTCGGCCATGTTCGGCGCCACCCTGATCAGCGCCATGGTCATTGCCGACCCCGAGTTGCCCACCAGGGAGCTGGAGGAGGGACCAGAGGGCGAGGAAGTCCCCGATTTCCCCGACTTGTCCCTGGCCGCCGAACTGCTGCCGGGTGGCCTCAAGCTGCTCGGCGCCCTGGGCCTGGAAGCCGGACGGATGCGGGAGGACGCTGACTATGGCGACGAGCCAGTGGTCAACCCCTTTCGCGAGGTGGGCCGCAACGATCCCTGCCCCTGTGGCAGTGGCAGGAAGTACAAGAAGTGTTGTCTGAATTAGTCTTCGCCGGCCCTGGCGCCAGCCATCGGCGCCAAGATACCATTGCGCGGGCGAACCACGGCCTTGGGCATGATCCCGCCCTAACTCCCGGTTAAGGT
>JBJHDJ010000148.1:0-6387 GCA_050486485.1 Porticoccaceae bacterium | reverse complement strand
GGGCGCCTCGGCGCCGGTGGCTCCGGGGGAACCGATTTCAACGGGGATGTAGCCACCGGGGTGCCCGAATCGAGCCGGTGGCGGCGGGATGCCATGGATGGCCCCGGTCAGTCAGGTGGTCACCCGTCAGGTGGGCATAGGAGTGAACAAACGAGCGTGGGATGCCGCGGGCCCTGGTGGCGCGAGGAATATCATTTTTCCAGCATGGCCAGGGCTTCCACCGCCAGACCCACATCCAGCTCATCCTGAACCCGGCGCCGCAGGTATCTGACCAGCAGCTGCCGGGTATGCCGCAGCACCTGGGTGGGCAGCGCGGCCAGTCGCTCCCCGTGCTCCCGTGCCCGGGGCAACAGCTGCTCGGCGGGCAACACTTCCGACACCACTCCCAAGGCTTTTGCCTCGGCGGCGCCGATCTTCTGGCCTGTCAGCAGGAAGTAGCGACCCCGATTGAGACCCAGCAGCAGAGGCCAAATGGTGTGCACGCCATCCCCCGGCACGGCACCACCAGGCACATGGGCGAGGTCGGCAAACTCGGCATGCTCGGCCGCCAGCACGATATCGCTCACCACCGCCAGTTCAGCGTGGACGAAAGCCGGGCCATTGACCGCGGCGATCACCGGCACGGGAATGGCCAACAGGGATTCCAGCAAGGCGATCCCCTCCCGATAGAGACGCGGCCACATGGCGGCCAAGTCCGACTCCGGGGCGCGCTCCTCCGGATCCATGCCGGCGATAAAGGAGTCACCCGTGCCAGTGAGAATGATCACCCGGTTGTCGGGGTCCCGGGCGATATCGGCGAAAGCCAGGCCCAGTTCGTTGTGCAGGCTCCTCTCGCTGATTCCCCACAAGGCCTCGCCACCGCGGGTGTGGAGAGTGACCTCCAACACGCCTCCAGAGCGCTCGAATTTGATGGTCTGGTACTTGTCCCGGTAGTCACTTAGTTGCATGACACTGCCTCGCTATCGCGGAATGCGTTTTGGCGACGGCAGCCTCCCGCACACCGAAGCCAGGTAGCCATTGGCCTGGACTGGACTGGACGACTGCAGGTCAACCTCCCTGCAACGATTACCAACCCCATGGCGAACTCCGCTCCCAAGGGAGCGGATTGCCGGGAATCATGCCAGGGCGGCGGACAAGCTGTGGATGGCGCCGTCCTTCATCACCATGGCCAGGCGGTTCTTGTCGGCGAGTATGGAGACATCCTTGAGGGGGTCGCCGTCCACCAGCAGCATGTCGGCGAGCATGCCCGCCTGCAGGGTGCCCAGATCCCCTTCGTCGCGCATCGCCAGGCCACCGTTGCGGGTGGCGCACACCATGGCCTCCGATGGCGAGTAGCCGTAGTAGTCCACGAAATGTTTCACATCCCGGGCGTTGGTGCCGTTCATGCTCCAGGCGAAGCCGTAATCGCCGCCGATCAAGTGGCGGATGCCGCGTTTGCGCAGTTCGGTGTGGGTTTTCACCGACTCCTCGATAAGGCCGGGGATGCCCATGGCCTCGGCCACCGCCTTGGGAATCCAGGGCTCGGCCTCGTGGAGCATGGTGTGGAACAGGCTGATGGTGGGGGCCACAAAAATCCGGTCCTTGGCGGCCTCCAGCATGTCGAGGGTTTCCTCGTCGGTGTACTCGGCGTGGTAGATCATGTCCACCCCGGCGATCAGGCAGTTGCGCACCGATTCGATGGAGCGGGCGTGGGCGTTGACCTTCTTGCCGAAGGCGTGGGCGGTGACCACAGCCATCTGCATCTCCTCCAGGGTCATGGTGGTGCAGGTGGCGGGGGTGTCCGGGTAGAAGGGGTCACCAGACACATCCAGCTTGATGTTGTCGCAGCCCTCCCGGCAGCACAGGCGCACCGCCTTGCGCATCTCCTCGGGACCGTCGATGACGATGGAGGGGCCGTTGCGGGGGTTGTGCAGGCGGCTCTCGTCGCCGAGGGCGCCGGTGACGGTGATCTCCAGGGAGCCGGCGCGGATGCGCGGCCCGGGCAGGCGTCCGGCGTTGATCTCGTTGCGCACCGCCACGCCGAGGCGCAGCTTGGCCTCGGAGGCGCCGTAGGCACTGGTGAAGCCCTGATCCAGAAGGGTCTTGGCCACCCGCGCGGTGAGCAGGGTGTGCTCCTCGGGGGGCGGGGTGATGAGATCCTCGGTGGCGGTCACCGAGTCGAAGGACAGGTGGGCGTGGCCCTCGGTCATGCCCGGCATCAGGAACTTGCCGGTGCCGTCGATGACTTGCTCGGCGGACGGGGCCGGCTGGGCTCCAGCGGGGGTAACGGACTTGATGCGGTTGCCCTCCACCAGCAGGTCGCCGGCAAAGGGTTCACCCCCCTGTCCGTCCCAGATGGTGGCGTTCTTTATCAGAATAGTGGTCACGGCTGTGCTCCTCCCGGTGTGGGGGATCCGGGCACGGCAGACGCCTCCCCGGATCCGGAAGATGGTCTATCACAATCATAATGGCGTCCCTGCGCCGGCCAAATGACTGCCGCGGCACCCCGCGTTGCCTTGACCGGCCAACGGCTACGCCTCCAGGCCCGCGGCATGGCGGGCGGCCTGGTAGCCCCAGAACATGGACGGGCCGATGCTCAGGCCGGCCCCGGGATAGAAGCGCCCCATGGCGGCGGCGGTGGACACCCCGGTGGCGTACAGGCCCGCGATCAACGAGCCGTCTTCCCTGATCACCCGACCGTACTTGTCGGTCACCACGCCACCGAAGGTGCTGACATCCCCCGGCACGATGGGTATGGCGTAGAAAGGCCCCTTTTCAAGGGTCCCCAGGGTGGGGGACGGTTTGTGGCTGGGATCCCCCAGCCAGCGGTCGTAGGCGCGGTCGCCGCGGTGGAAATCCTCGTCCCGGTTGTTGGCGACGAAGCGGTTGAAGCGCGCCACCGTTTCCACCAGGGCGGCGGGGTCCACCTCGATTTGCGCCGCCAGGGCCTCGAGGGAGTCGGCCACCTTGAGAAACCCCTGTTCGCGCCATTCGCGGATCTTTTTCGGTTTCAGGTAGGTGCTGTCGATGGGGTAGTTGGAGCCGAATTGGCTGTCGAAGATTCCCCAGCTGGGCACCGCGGGCACCTGCTTGTCGCGTTCCAGCATGCCCTTGCAGAACGCCATGTAGGAGCCCCCCTCGTTCATGTAGCGCACCCCGCTCTGGTCCACCAGAATGGCGTGGGGCGCGGCGGTGATGCGCTGGGCGCCCGCCTTGAAATCCCGCTGCGCGGTGCCCGGCACCAGGGCGATCTGGTGCCCCACCATTTCCTCCATCTGGCCGATGGCGGCGCCGTGGCGCATCATCTCCTGGATCATCTCGCCGGTATCGCCGGGGTTGGCGAAGCTCCAGTCCGGGGAGGTGCCGGGTTGGTACTTGTCGCGCATGGCCTTGTTGCGGGCGAAACCACCGGCATTGACCAGCACGCCCAGGTTGGCGCCAACCCGCCAGGGCTTGCCGTCCTTGACGGTGACCACGCCGGTGACGGCGCCGTTGTCGACGATCAGTTCGCTGACCGGGGACTCGACCCGCACATCCACCCCCGCCCGCAGTCCCGCCTGCAACAGGCGGCCCTGCAGGGCCATGCCGGCGGAAACCACCCGCTTGCCGCGCAACTTGCTCGCCAGGATGCGCAGGGCTATTTTCATCAGGGCGCCCCGCGCCTTCCAGGATTGCTTGACCAGGGGCACCTGGAGCGCCTCGGCCATTTTCGCCGGCATGGGCAGAAAGCCGGGACGCAGCTTGTCCCGCCAGGGTCCCAATTCATTGGTGTCGAACAGCTCGGCCACCAGGGTGCGGCCGGGCTCGTTGCCGCCGGGCATTTCGTCGTAGTAATCGGGCCAGTAGGGCACCCGGTCGAACTTGAGGCCCTGGGCGATCAGATAATCGAGCATCCCGCGGGAGCCTCGCACATAGGTTTCGCGCTTTTCCGGAGAGGTGCCGGGTGAGTCATCGTCGTCGCGCACCACGCTGTTGAGGTAGCTGATGCCCTGCTCCTCGCTGTCCGCCACGCCGTCCCGGGCCATGAAGGGGTTGGCCGGAATCCAGAACACCCCGCCGGAGCGGGCGGTGGAGCCCCCCACCAGTTCGGTCTTCTCCAGCACCAGCACGCTCTTGCCTTCGCCCCGCATCACCAGGGCCGAGCACATGGAGCCGGCGCCACTGCCCACCACGACCCAGTCAAAGACTTCATCAAAATTCATCGATTGGCTGCTCTCTGTTGGTTATTGAATGAGTTGCCGCGCACGCTCGCCCGCCGGAGCCAGTGAACAGGCAATGGGGCCGAGTGCCGAGCGATGGTAGCATCCGACACCAGGGCGGCCAACTTTGCAACGCCAAGCAGGGGCAATTTCGTGGATATATTCGCCCTGCACTTGCTCTCGGACAATGCTAGAGCGCGGTTCAGGCGGGCGCCAGCGGTCTGGGGCCCCGGGTAATCACCCGCTGCATGACGCGGTCCTCGGTATAGTCGGGCACGGCGAAATGCTGCACCGCCCGGTTATCCCACATCGCCACATCGTTGGCCGACCAACGCCAGCGCACACTGAAGGTGGGCAGCTTCACATGATCGAAAAGCATGGCGAGGATATAGCGGCTCTCGGCGGGGGACAGTTCGACGATGTGGGTGGTCCACGACTCATTGACGAACAGCGCCCTGCGCCCGGTGACCGGATGCGCGATCACCACCGGGTGCACGCAATCCAGGCCGTGTTGGCCAACGGAGGCCTCCAGGTGCTTCCTGCCCATTTCCCCCATGCGCTGCATCACCGGCAGCACCGAGTGCACCGCCGTCAACCCTGCCAGCATGCCCTGGATGGCCGGGGTGAGCGCCTCGTAGGCGGCGTGCATGCTGGCCCAGCAGGTATCGCCGCCACAGGGCGGGATTTGCACCGCGCGCAGCACGGTGAAATAGGGAGGTTCCGGCACAAAGGTGGTGTCGTGGTGCCACACCGCCGTGGCGTGGCGGGTGGCGGTCATGTTGCCCGTCGCGGCGGGGTTGCGGTCGCGGTCCTTCTCGGGGGAGAAAGGCTCGTGCATGGTGGGCGCGAACTGACTGGCAAAGGCATTCAGCTGTTCGTCGCCGAGCACCTGGTCGCGGAAGAACACCACGCCATGATCCCGAAGGGTATTGGCGATAAAGTCGCGGTCCTCGGCGGTCAAGGGTGTGGCGGTGTCCACGCCTTCGATCACGGCGCCGATGTTTCTGGTAAGGGCGTGGGCACTGACTGGTCGAACTGTTGTCATGTTATGGCCTCTGTATCAACAGCGGAAATATACCGGACCGTGGCAAACCGGTCGTGAACACCCTGAAGCGCCTGGCGGCGCCGTCCCTCGTCATGCTCCCTGGCCACGCGCCCCGGCGCCGGTGCTCACTCCGCCAGCCCGTCGCGGCGCAACATGCGCACCTGTTCGCCCATGAAGCGCTGGACGATGGTGTCGGTGTCGGCATCCGGATCGACGCTGTTGCGGAACACCCGGGGGCCGATGATGGCGCTGGTGAGCAGCATCACGCAATACACCTCGGCGTCGATCTCACCGCGCCCCTCGCCGATGCCCTTCACCAGCAGATCCCAGAACGGATAGCGGTCGCGAATGTCCCCAGGGGAGATGAAATCGTCGATCCACAGCTTGATCAGTTCCGGATTGTCCAGCACGAATCGGGCAATGAAATCGATGCGCTCCTGGCGCGGCACCGCCTGGGACAGGCCCCTGGCCAACTGCTCGGAAGACCAGCCCCTCACCGCGTCCAGCAGCGCATCGCGGCTGTCGAAGTGGTAGTACACGGTGGTGCGGTTGATGCCGATCTCGCGGGCGACGGCGGCGATGGACAGTGAATCCACCCCCCTTTCCGAAATCAAACGCACGGCGGCCTCGATCAGCCGCTGATGGGTTTCTTCATAGCCCTTGTTGCGCCGTTGAACGGCCTGGTCGACTGCTGGCAAACTCATTGGGTGTTCCGGCGATGGCATACAGATGGAACAGATTAACCCGATTGGTCACAGGGCTCCAAACCTGCATGGGATGTCTGGATGGAATGCCTGTCGGGGGTCGCCGGGCAGGCACGACCCTGACGACGGACAAGTCGCAGCACAGGGGAATCGCCGTGGCAAGTTTTCCTGGCGCCACTTGAAATTTCGACACATGTGTCGTATAAAAGCTCTCGGGATCCGCACCCCGGACACAGACGAGAACCCCAACGATGAATATCCACACCAAGACCATTGCCAACCAGCCTCCCACCAACGACGATGCCGCCGGACTGGGCACGGGTCCCATACCGACTGGGCCCTACTACCAATCGGCATATTTCGAGCTGGAACGGGAGGCCATCTTCCGGCGGAGCTGGATCAATGTCGGCCATGTCTGTGAACTGCCGGAGGCCGGCAGCTTTATCGTCCGCGAGGTGGA
>JBJHDJ010000147.1:0-6448 GCA_050486485.1 Porticoccaceae bacterium | reverse complement strand
CCTGGCGATGTGGTAACCCTGGGCAAGGTCGCAGCGCTGCTGGCGCAACAGCTCCAGGGTGGCGGCGTTTTCCACCCCTTCGGCGGTGACCTGCAGCCCCAGGCTCTGGCCGAGATCGATGATGGAGCGCACCACGGTGCGGGATTCGGCGGAGTCGATGGCGTTGATCACGAAGGACTTGTCCACCTTGATTTCCGAGAATGGCAGGCGCACCAATTGCAGCATGGAGGAAAATCCCGTGCCGAAGTCATCGATGGAGAGCTGAAACCCTTTCATGCGCAGGCGCGTCAGCAGATCCAGGGAGGCCACGGGATCCTCCATGGCGCTGGTCTCGGTGATTTCGAAAATCACATGGTGATTGCGGATGCCCAATCCCGCGCACAGTCCCGCCAGGCGGTCCGCCAGCTCTGGCTCCCGCAGGCTGAGGGCGGAGAGGTTGATGGCCAGGGAGGCGTCCCTCGGCAGCAACGAAATCTGCCCCCCGGCACTGGAGCCGGTGCTATCCAGCAACCCCGTGAACCAGGTCAGGGATTCCTCCAGCACCACGGCGGTGAGGTCGTTGATCATCCCCATGTCCTCCGCCATGGGGATGAAAGAGTCCGGCATGATGATGCCGTGTTGGGGGTGGTCCCAGCGCACCAGGGCCTCGAAGCCGCACACCCGGCCACTGGCGCATTCCACCTTGGGTTGGTAGGCCATCACCAGTTGCCGTTGGTGAACGGCGCGCTCCAGGTCCTCCGGCGAGATGGCATGGCGCCTGTCCGCCAGGGGGCGGCTCGCCGGGGCGATGGTCGCGGGTTGGGGGGATTCGGTGAGCAACTTGCGCAGCGCCGCCGGGGAAAAGGGCTTGGACAGCACGCCTACGATATTGAGCCCGTGTTCGGAGGCGGAGCGCCCGGCGGCCTCCAGCACCCGGTTGCCGACGCCGCTGGTGATGATGATGCGCGCCGTGCAGCCCATGCGCCCCAGGGCGGCGATGACTTCGACACCGTCCATGTCGGGCATGACGAGATCGAGGGCAATATGGGTGGGTTGCCAGGATTCGAGTTCGTGGAAGAACTCCACGGCCTGGTCGGTGGCGGTGGCTTCGAGCCCAACGCTCTCGGCGATGAAGCGGATGGTCTGGCCGATCTGCGGTTCATCGTCCAGTATCAACAGGCGCCCCGCTGTCATGTGTCACTCCTTACCCTGTAAGGCTCCTGGGAGCTGGTCCTGCGCGCAGCTGGTTTGTGCCGGCGATCAGGGGCTACAGGTTTGCGACCTGCATGGTCGCGATCCTGTCTCTCCGATTGCATCGTTCCCTACTGTCCATCCGCCATGGGATAGACATAGCGCCTTCCGAGAGCGGTTGCAAGGACTTTGAGTTCACCCGTCTGGAAATCCGACCTTTTGTCCGTTGCTGATGGCTGGCCGGGTCATTGGGGTGGACTTTGATGATCGTGGTTCCTTTTAGATATCGCCAAAAGCTCATGGCGCCAGTGGCTCGCGGTCGCGCGGTGTGGACCTCGGCAACAGTGGCATTCCCAACAGTCATGGTCGGGTCAGTGTACAGAAAAACAGTCTCGACAAGCAGGGGGCTTTTGGTTATTTACAAACGGCCGTGGTTCGCAAGGGCCGTGGTTTGCAATGGGCGGTGATTTACACGGCTTCGGGTGGTTCCGCAAGCGGGGCGAAACGCGGGACGCTGGCGCCCTGATGGGTGACGGATTCGCGGAAGTTGGCCAGCGGGCGGGCCCACACCCCGCGCTCGCCATGGAGTGCCTGGTAGATGACCAACTGCTCCTCGGTCTCGCTGTGGCGGGCGATTTCCAGCACTCGGTAGAGATTGCCGCGGAAATGCCGGTACAGGCCGCGCTGTGGTGTCATGGGGTGCGTACCGCCGTCAGTTTGCCGCTGCCCCGGGGCCGGGGCCTTTGATCAGGGGATTCACAGGCGCGGTCCCGCCGCCACCAGTGCGCGACCACGGTCGTTGTCGGTGAAGCGCTTGAAATTTTCGGTGAACATGGACGCCAACTGGCTGGCCTTGCTGTCCCAGTCGGCTGGGTCGGCATAGGTGTTGCGCGGGTCGAGAATACCGTTGTCGACACCTGGTAACGCCACCGGGACCGCCAAATTGAAATAGGGCAGGGTGATGGTCGGGGCGTTCTCGATGTCGCCGTTGAGAATGGTGTCGATGATCGCGCGGGTGGCCTTGATGGAAATGCGTTTGCCAGTGCCGTTCCAGCCGGTGTTCACCAGATAGGCCTGGGCATTGGCGACCTGCATGCGGCTCACCAGCACATCGGCATAGATGGTGGGGTGCAGGCTCAGGAAGGCAGCGCCAAAGCAGGCGGAAAAGGTGGGAGTTGGCGCGGTGATACCTCGCTCGGTGCCCGCCAGCTTGGCGGTGAAACCCGACAGGAAGTAATACTCGGTCTGGTCCGGGGTGAGCTTGGCGACAGGGGGCAACACGCCAAAGGCATCGGCGGTGAGAAAGATCACCTTGCTGGCGTGACCAGCCTTGGACACCGGCTTGACGATATTGTCGATGTGATAGATAGGGTAGGAAACCCGCGTGTTCTCGGTGCGCGAGCTGTCGTCAAAATCAATCTTGCCATTGCTATCGACGGTGACATTTTCCAGTAGCGCGTCACGGCGGATGGCATTGAAGATATCCGGCTCCGCTTCCTTGCTCAGGTTGATGGTCTTGGCGTAGCAGCCGCCCTCGAAATTGAAGATGCCGTTGTCGTCCCAGCCGTGCTCGTCGTCACCGATCAGTTGGCGCTTGGGGTCGGTGGACAAGGTGGTCTTGCCGGTGCCCGACAGGCCAAAGAAGATGGCGACATCGCCATCCTCGCCGACATTGGCGGAGCAATGCATGGAGGCGATGCCCTTGAGGGGCAACAGGTAGTTCATCACCGAGAACATGCCTTTTTTCATCTCGCCGCCGTACCAGGTGCCGCCGATGAGCTGCATGCGCTCGGTCATGTTGAAGGCGACGAAATTCTCGGAATTGAGCCCTTGCTCACGCCACCTGGGGTTGGTGGTCTTGGCGCCGTTGAGCACCACGAAGTCCGGCTCGAAATTGGCCAGTTCCGCGTCGCTGGGGCGGATGAACATGTTCTTGACGAAGTGCGCCTGCCAGGCCACCTCGGTGACGAAGCGCACCTTGAGGCGACTGATCTCGTCGGCGCCGCAGAACAGATCCATGACGAACAGGCGCTTGCCCGACAGTTGCCCGCCGACCACGGCCTTGAGCTCGCTCCAGATCTCGGGAGTGATGGGTTTGTTGTCGTTCTTGCCCTGGTCGTTCCACCACAGGGTATCGCGGGTGACATCGTCGCGAACGAAATATTTGTCCTTGGGCGAGCGGCCGGTGAATTCACCGGTATTGACCGCCACCGCCCCCAGCTCCGTGACAACGCCCGCTTCATAGCCGCGCAGTGCTGGATCGGTTTCCTCGGCGAACAGTTGGTCGTAGCTGGGGTTGCGGATGATCTCCGCGGGATTGCTGATGCCGTACTGGCCGAGGGCGTTGATCAATGCACTGGTGTTCAAGGGTAAAACCTCCGGGCGACGGGTAAGAGCATGCGTACGGGGGATGCCGACAAAGAAGGGGGATTATAGGGCGCGAAAATGAGGGGTCAATGTTAATCTGAATCCGCCGCGAGTTCGACCCTGCCCGCCATGTGGGCTTTCGCGGAGGAGCCCAGGTCAGAGCTCCACGAAGTCAGGGCTAGGCGCGTCTGACGCATTTCACCAGGGGCGCGGACAACGATAGTGGAATGTGCCCGCGGTCCGCTCCCTCCACCGGAAAGGCGATGACATGCTCGGCATCGAGGCGAACGCCCACGGCGTCGCCGATGGCGTGGTTGTGGTGGGAGGCCACCAGGGCGAGCACCCGGTTGCCGCAGGGCAGTTCCAGGGTGTAGAGGATGCTGGCGCCGCGGAAAGTCCTGGACACCACCCTGCCCTTGAGGGGGCTGTGGTCGTCCTGCACGATGTCGTCCGGTCTCAGCAGCACATCCACCACGGTGCCAGGGGAAAGCGGCGACAGGGACGGCAGGCACCCCATGGGTATGCGGATGTGGTGGTTGGCCTCGACCACGCCGGGGATCAGCACGCCCTGGCCGATGAACTTGGCCACCAGGCGGCTGGCGGGCCTGTGGTAGAGGTTGTACGGCGTGTCCCATTGTTCGATGCGGCCCTGGTGCATCAGGCCGATGCGGTCGGCGATGGCGAAGGCCTCCTGCTGGTCGTGGGTGACGATCAGGGCGGTGGTGCCCGCCTTCTTGAGAATGGCGCGGACCTCCAGGGACAGGCGCTCGCGCAGCTCCACATCCAGATTGGAAAATGGCTCGTCCATGAGCAGCACCGCCGGGTCGGGCGCCAGGGCGCGGGCCACCGCCACCCGCTGCTGCTGGCCACCGGACAACTGGTGGGGGTAGTGGTTGGCGACGGCTTGCAGTCCCACCAGCTTCAGCATGTGGCTGACCCTGCCCAACTTGGCCGCGGGCTTGAGGTGGCGCAGGCCGAAGGCGATATTGTCGGCGGCGCTGAGATGGGGAAACAGGGCGTAATCCTGAAACACCATGCCGACGCGGCGCTCCCGAGGCGGCAGGGTGAAGCCGGGCCGGCTGATCTGCTGGTCTCCCACCACGATCTGTCCCTGCCGCAAGGGCTCGAACCCCGCCACCGCCCGCAGCGCGGTGGTCTTGCCGCAGCCGGAGGCGCCCAGCAGGCAGCCGATTTCCCCGGGCTCCAGGGCCAGCGTCAGTCCGTCGAGCACCAGGGTGTCGTCAAAGCCCACGGCTATGTTGAGCATTTCAAGTTGCATGGATGGTTCTCTCGGTGGTGCGCATCAGCAACAGGACCGGAATCAGGCCGGCGATCACCAGGGCCACGGCGGGCAAGGCGGCCCGCTGCCACTCCCCCTCCGAGGTCATTTCAAACACCCGGATGGCCAGGGTGTCCCAGCCAAAGGGGCGGGTCATCAGGGTAATGGGCATTTCCTTCATGATATCCACGAACACCAGCACCGCGGCGGTGGCGATGCCGCCCCGCAACAGGGGCAGGTGGACCCGGGTGAGGATTTCCTTGCCGCCGGCGCCGAGATTCCTGGCGGCTTCATCCATGCTGGCGGTCACCCTGTGCAGGGCGGCCTCCACGGGGTGAAACCCCACCGCCAGAAAGCGCACCGCGTAGGCCAGCAGCATGGCCAACAGGGTGCCCCCCAGCAGCGGCGTCCATTGCTGGCCCAGGCGGCCGCCCAGTTCGATCCACAGGTTGTCGAACCAGGTCATTGGCAGGTAGAAGCCCACCGCCAGCACCGCCCCCGGCAGGGCGTAGCCAAGGGTGGAGAAACGCCCCGCCAGGGTGGCGATGCGCCCGGGTTTGCCGCGCAGGGCATAGGCCAGCATCAGTCCCAGCACCACCACCACCAGGGCGCCGCTGCTGGCCAGCAACAGGGATCGATAGAGAAACCCCAGGTAGCGGGCGTCGAGATCACCCCTGCTTTGCCAGGCCCAGCCAAGCAGTTGCATCAGGGGGATGGCCACCGCCACGGCGAATACCAGGAGGCACCACAGGCAGGCCATCCAGCGGGCCGTGGGGCCCAGCGGCAGGCGTTCACTGTGGTCGCCGCGACTGGCGGGGGTAAAGCGCTGGCCGTGGCGGGAGCGCTGCTCGAGGGCGAGGGCGATGAACACCAGGATTACCAGCAGGGAGGCGAGTTGGGACGCGGCGCTGAGGTTGAACATGCCGTACCAGGCCCGGTAGATGGCGGTGGTGAAGGTGTCGTAGTTGAATACCGCCACGGTGCCGAAGTCCGCCAGGGTTTCCATCAGCACCAGGGCGAGGCCGCCGGCGATCCAGGGGCGGGCCATGGGCAGCGCCACCTTGAAAAACCCTTGCCAGCGACTGTAGCCCAGGGTCTGGGCCGCCTCCAGGGCACGGCGGCCCTGGGTGAGAAAGGCATTGCGGGCCACCAGGTAGACATAGGGATACAGGGTCAGGGCCATCACCAGGATGATCCCGCCCCGGGAGCGAATGGGGATTTGCGGCGCGCCGCCAAAGGTTTCCCGCAGGCTGGTCTGCAGGGGCCCGGTAAAATCCAGCAGGCCGATCATGACAAAACCCAGCACATACCCGGGCACGGCGAGGGGCAGCAGCAACGCCCAGGTGAGCCAGCGCCGTCCGGGAAACTCGTACACCGCGGTGAGCCAGCCCAGGGATACGCCCAGCAGTGTGGCCAGCGCCCCCACCCCCAGCAGCAGCCAGAAGGTGTTGATGAACAACCGGGGCAGCACATGGCGACCAAAGTGCAGCCAGGTTTCGCCCTGGGGATCCGCGAAGGAGAGAAAAACCACCGCCAGGGGCAGAATCACCAGCACGGACAGCAGGGCAATGGCCAGGCGCGGCCAGAGGGGAGCCCCCTGGCCGACATCTCCCTGCGTGGAGAGGGCGGCGG
>JBJHDJ010000146.1:0-6455 GCA_050486485.1 Porticoccaceae bacterium | reverse complement strand
TGGCGAGTGTCTCGATCACCTGGTCGCTGTCGATGCCATTGGCCTCCGCCTCGAAGCTGAGTATCAAGCGGTGGCGCAACACATCCGGCAGCACATCCCGCACATCGTCGGGAGTGACGAAATCCCGGCCCGCCAGCCAGGCCCGGGCACGGCTGCAGCGGTCCAGGGCGATGGTGGCGCGGGGGCTGGCCCCGTAGTCGAGCCAGTGCGCCAGCTCCTTGCCGTAGCGTTGCGGTTGGCGGGTGGCCAGCACCAGTTGCACCAGGTACTCCTCGACGGTATCGGCGAGATGCACCGCCATGGCCTCGCGACGGGCGGCGAAAATGGTCTCCTGGTCGAGGCGGGCGGTGGGGTGCGGGGCCTCGCCCCTGGCTTCCTGGCGGGACAGTTGCAGAATGCGGCGCTCGCTGTTGGCTTGTGGATAGCCCACCCGCACATGGAGCAGAAACCGGTCCATCTGAGCCTCCGGCAGGGGGTAGGTCCCCTCCTGCTCGATGGGGTTCTGGGTGGCCATGACCAGGAACAGGGTGGGCAGGGGATAGGTGGTGGAGCCGACACTCACCTGGTGCTCCGCCATGGCTTCCAAAAGCGCTGACTGAACCTTGGCGGGAGCCCGGTTCACCTCGTCGGCAAGTACCAGGTTGTGGAACAGGGGGCCGCGCTGGAAATGAAAGCTGCCATCCTGGGGGCGATAGACATCGCTGCCGGTGATGTCGGCGGGCAACAGGTCGGGGGTAAATTGGATACGCTGGAAATCCGCTTCGATGCCCTCCGCCAGGGTCTTGATGGCGCGGGTCTTGGCGAGTCCCGGGGCGCCCTCCACCAGCAGGTGACCATCCGCCAGCAGGGCCAGCAACAGGCGCTGGGTGAGCTGGCCCTGACCGATGATATGGCTGTCGAGAAAGTGATGGAGTTCCAGAAACTGTTGTTGCAGGGTCATGGCCAGCGCCTTGAAGAAGAGTCACAGGGACAGCGACGCAGTGTAATGGTTCATGGCCACGGGCTCAAAATACCCGTTTGCCACTAGGGTCGGAATTGCCGCCTTCCGACACGGTCGAGGGTTTTGGACATGGCGCGGCGAGAAGGCTGTCGGTGCAACGGCAATGACTTGCCTCCGGTGTTTCGGTATTCTTTGCCGCCCCGGACTCGCTGGATATCCCATGTACCCGCTACTGCGCAAGGCGTTGTTCGCGCTGCCTGCCGAGACCTCCCACAACCTGACCCTGGAATTGCTGGGGGCCGCCGAGCGCCTGCGATTGCTGCCGCTGCTGTGCCGGCGGCAACAGGCGCAACCCGTGGAAGTGATGGGATTACGCTTTCCCAACCGGGTGGGACTGGCCGCTGGCCTCGACAAGAATGGCGATTACTTCAATGCCCTTGGGGCCCTGGGGTTCGGCTTCGTGGAGATTGGTACCGTCACCCCCAGGCCGCAACCGGGTAATCCCCGGCCGCGACTTTTTCGCCTGGAGCCGCGCGATGCCATCATCAACCGCATGGGGTTCAACAATCTTGGCGTGGAGCATCTGGTCAGCCGTGTCCGGTGTCGCCGCTATCCGGGCATACTGGGGATCAATATCGGCAAAAATGCCGATACGCCGGTGGCGCGGGCGGTGGACGACTATTTGCTGGGCATGAACAGCGTCTACGATCACGCCGATTATATTGCCGTCAATATTTCGTCCCCGAATACCCCGGGGCTGCGCTCACTGCAACTGGGCGACAGCCTTGCGGGGTTACTGGCTCCCCTGGTGGCGCGGGGCAGACAGCTGGCCGATAGCAGCGGCCGCCGTGTTCCCCTGGTGGTGAAGATCGCCCCGGATCTTGACGAGGACGAGATCCGCGCCACCGCTCGGGTGCTGGTGGCCCAGGGGGTGGACGGCGTCATTGCCACCAATACCACCACGGGCCGGGAAGGGGTGGAGGATCTGCCGCAGGCCGCCGAGGCCGGGGGGCTCAGCGGCGCTCCGGTGAGGGACAAGTCCACCGCCGTGATTCGGGTGCTGGCCGATGTGCTTGAGGGGCGCCTGCCCATCATCGGCGTGGGAGGCATCATGGCGGGTGAGGATGCGGTGGAAAAGATTCGCGCCGGGGCCAGTCTGGTGCAGATCTACACGGGGCTGATCTACCGCGGCCCCGCCCTGGCGCGGGAATCCGTGGCGGCCATCGATGCCATGGGCGGGGGCTGAGGGAGCGGCTACCGGTCAGCCGGCGCGCCGGGTGGGTGTCCACATCTCGATGACATTGTTTTGACGGGTGAGAGTGGCGCCAATGGTTTCGGCGATGACTTCCTGCGCGCTGTCCTTGCAGGTACCGCAGCAAACCCCTACCTCCAGGTGTTCCTGGATTTCGTCATAGGTGACGGCGCCATCCAGTACCTGATTGCGGATTTGTTTCTCGGTCACACCCTTGCACAGACAGATATACATAGGCTTACCTCCAGACTTGCTTTCATTCTAGTTATAAATGAGAATTATTGTCAATCGCGTTCAGAAAATAATTTCAGTTCAATGTATACCCATGGAAGGGCCAAAATCCGTGACGCAGATCAGTTGCAGCGTGGTTAACGACGGGATGCTTGGCTACAATGTAGGAAATTCCCTACCCTGGAGATGGAAATGAAAGGCGACAAGAAGGTAATTGCCTATCTGAACGAGGCACTCAAGAATGAGCTCACCGCCATCAATCAGTACTTCCTTCATGCCAGGATGTTCGAGAATTGGGGCCTTGCCAAGCTCAACGAAAAGGAGTATGAGGAATCCATCGACGAGATGAAGCATGCCGACATGCTCATCAAGCGGATTCTGTTCCTCGAGGGGCTGCCCAACCTTCAGGATCTCGGCAAGTTGATGATCGGCGAGGATACCCGGGAAGCCCTGCAATGTGATCTCAAGCAGGAGCAGCTTGCCATCCCCCTGTTGCGTGAAGCCATCGCTCACTGCGAATCGGTCTCCGACTTCGTGTCGCGGGAGTTGCTCACGGAAATCCTGGAGAGCGAGGAGGAGCATGTGGACTGGCTGGAAACCCAGCTGGAGCTGATGGAGCAAATCGGTATCCAGAATTATCTTCAGTCGATGATGTGACTTGCCTGGTGTCGTAGAGTGGCCCACGGGAATCCGTGCCCATCAGTTTTAAACCGCTGTAACGGCTGCAAAGATAGCTCTCAGAGCAGATTGCGCTTGAGGGCGCGGATGATGAAGCGTCCCGGGTGAAGCGCGCGGGCAAGATCGCGGGGCAGGGCGGCGGGTTCCCCGCAGATCTGTCCGGCGATCAACTCCGCCGTCAGGGGAGCGTGGGTCAGCCCCCGGGAGCCGTGTCCGGCATTGATCCACAACCCGGGCCAACAGGGTCCCGATTCGATAAAGTCCGCCCTGGCGTTGCGCCGCAGCGGAGCAAAACATTCCACAAAGTCATCGAAGCGCGGCGCTGGCCCCGCCACCGGCAGGTAGTCAGGGGTGGTGCAACGCAGGGCGGCCCGTCCCGTGGCGGCGGGCTCGCGGAACAACGCCGCCAGGGCGGGGTCGGTGGCCGCCAGGGTCGCCAGATTGCGGTCGTGGTCCGAGTCCCGCAGGGTGGTATCCCCATCGTCGAGGTCGTAGGTGGCGCCAAGGGTGTGAAGTCCCTCCAACGCCGGAGCGACATAGCCGGCACCGCAAATCACGGTTTTAAGCTGTTGGGACAGGGGCGTCGTCGCAAAGGCGCTCACCTGTCCGCGAATACGCCGCAGGGGCAGACGGGCGGTCTGGGGAAAGCCAGCCGTACCCTGGGCGCAGGCCACCACCACCACGGGGGCGCTGGCCAGGGGGTTGTCGTCGCCATCCAGGGCCAGCCATTGGCCGTCCGCCGCGCACCATTGCAGGGCGGACACCTCCCCCTGGAGATAGTGACTGCCCCGCGCCAGTTCGCGACACACCCGGGGAGGGCACACCCAGCCTAGCCCGGCATGCCAGAGCCCGAGATCCGCTGCCAGGGGTACGCCAGCCAGGGCTTCCAGCTCCTTGTTTCGGACGAGCCTGACCAGATCCTGCGCCTCGCCGTGGCGCTCGGCGATGCGCGGGAACTGTTCCCTGTCCTTGTCGCTGGTGGGCAGCACCAGCACCCCGCAGGGATCGCCGAGACCGCCTGTTTGCCACAGCTGGCGGTAATAATCCATGGCGTGGCACAGGGCGTGGCGACCAATCGCCGACAGGGGCTGATCCTCCACCGACAGTTTTGGGTAGAGAATGCCCTGGGGGTTGCCGGACGCCTCCCCGCCGGGCAGCGGGTGTCGATCCACCAGCGCCACCTGCCAGCCGCGAACCCTCAGGGCCGCCGCCGTGGCGCAACCGGCGATACCGGCACCGATGACCAACGCGCTGCGAGCCCCGCGATGGGCTGGCGGGGGAAGATGCCAGGGTGGCTCAGAAGTCCCGCGCCCGGTGGCTGGCGGCGTTGTGGTGGCCGTCGAGTCAGGGCTGAACTCGGCCCGCAGCATCTCCCGCTTGCGGCCAAACCCGGTTGCGCGTTCCACCCGGAATCCCACCTGCGCCAGGCCATCCCGTACCTGACGGGCCACGGTAAACGAACTGACGGTGGTGCCGGCGCCACTGAATCGGGCCACCTGCCGGAACAGCTCGGGGGACCACAGGTCGGGATTCCTGGCCGGGGCGAAACCGTCCAGGAACCAGGCATCCGCCCGGGGATTGCCGCTGCCGTGAAAGGCCGGATGGTCGCTGGCGGCCAGGCTCTCCAGTCCGTGAACGGCATCATCCAGAATCAGGGTCAGGGACACCCTGCCGGTGCACAGCCAGCGGCGATGAAAGCCGGGCACCAGGGGCGGGTAAGCTGCGATCAGTTCCCTGGCGAGGGGTGCCAGTTCTCCCCAGGGAGTCAGGGCACGGGCGAGATCGCCCCGGTTCATGGGGTATTTTTCCAGCGAGACGAAATGCAGTCGTGCCCGGGCGGGCGCCAGGTCGAGCCAGAGCCCGGTGGCGGCCAGGAAGTTGAGGCCCGTGCCGAACCCCGTTTCCATGATGACGAAATCCCTGTCTGGCGCCAGGGACTGCCAGCGCTGCCTCAGGTTGTTGCCGTCGATAAACACATGACGGGACTCGGCGAGGCCGTCGTCCCGGGAAAAATACACATCGCCAAAGGTTCGCGACAGGGGCTGGCCGTCTCGCCATTCCAGGTTGGCGCTGACGATGTGTGGTGGTTGTGGTGATCTCCCCTGGCCGCTCACGGGTTGTCATCTCGCGTTTGGGCCTGAGCCGTGTCCGCCGTAAGGGCTGGCATCCTGGATGCCCGGATCCCGTGGCAACGGCAATTGACGACAGTGCGAGCCATTGCCTCAGGACTCCAGACCGAACTCGACCAACACCTGTCGGCACCAGTGTTCGAGACGACCCTCGCTCAACTCGAATTCACTCTCCTCGTCCAACGCCAGGCCGACAAAATGCCGGCCATCGGCGGTGAGAGCACGCGAACCTTCGAAGCGATAGCCCGTCACCGGCCACTGACCCACGGCGGTGGCACCCTGGTTGACCACCTTGGCCCACAGAAAGCCCAGGGCATCCTGGAACCATTGCGGATAGCCCTCCTGGTCCCCCAGGCCGTACAGGGCTACCCTGATGCCCGACAGATCCAGGTCGTCGAGGTCGTCCCACACGGCTTCCCAATCCTCCTGCAACTCGCCGTAGTCCCAGGTGGGAATGCCGAGGATGAGGTAGCGGTAGTTCGCCATGTGGCTGACCGGTGTCGAGGCGATATCGAACACATCCACTTTCTCCCAGCCCATCAGCTCGCGGATTTTTTCCGCGGCGATCTCGGTATAGCAGGTGGAGGAGCCGTAGAACAGGCCAATGGGTGCGGTCATGGGTTGCTGGTGTCGTTGCGGGGTGGCCATGGTACCTGTTCATCGCCCGCCGGCAAACGCCAGTTGACGCCAGGCCTCGTAGACCACCACCGCCACGGCATTGGACAGGTTCAGGCTGCGACTTTGGGCCTGCATGGGCAGGCGCAGGGTACGGGATGGCCCCAGGCCGTCCAGCAAATCAGTGGGCAGGCCGCGAGTCTCGGGTCCGAACAGCAGGGCATCGCCAGGGCGGTAACGGGCATCGGTGTAATAACGGGTAGCCCGGGTGCTGAAACCATGGACGGCGCCAGGCTGCGCGCTGTCCAAGAAGTCCCGCCAGTGATCGTGCAGGGCGACTCCCTGCCATTCCCGGTAGTCGAGGCCGGCCCGGCGCAGCCGCTTGTCGTCCATGTCGAAGCCCAGGGGGCGAATCAGGTGCAAATGGCAGCCCGTGTTGGCGCACAGGCGGATGACATTGCCGGTGTTGGGGGGTATTTCAGGCTGAAAAAGCACCACATGGAGCATGGCAAAACATCGTGGCCAGTGTCGGGGTGTTCTATGATGCTGTCAGAGCCTCGCAATGAAAAGCCACGCCATGAACAATATCACCCGCAAACGCTCCCGGGAT
>JBJHDJ010000145.1:0-6478 GCA_050486485.1 Porticoccaceae bacterium | reverse complement strand
GACAGTAGTGGCGCGGACTGGCATTCTGGCGCACCCGCGCCCTCAACTATGCGTGGTCCAGCCACCAGCCGGTGGGCAGCCGCTGGCCCAACGCCTATGCCGGGGACAATGTGCAAATGTGGGCGGTGGACAGCGGTGGCGACAGGCTGGGACAGTGGGTCACCCATGCGCGCAATGTCCAGGACGATCTCCGCGAAGCCTTCGGAACCCGGATCGATGTCATCGATGGCGTGGCGCTGATGACCGACGCCGACGACACCGGAGGCTTGGCGCGGGCCTGGTATGGAGATATCTGGTTTTCATCCTCCCCCGAGCCGGGGCCACCAGGAGACAGCGATCCTCGACCCTCCGGGGGCAGGCTAGAATGACACTGATAAGGGCACCTCTATTAGTTAGAGGTGCCCTGTTGTCACATTCTCTTTCAGACCGGCAGTGCTCAATCCCCTGCCTGCCAGCCATTGGTCACCGGGTAGCGGCGGTCGCGGCCAAAGCCGCGACGGGTGATGCGCACGCCGATGGGGGCCTGGCGGCGCTTGTATTCGTTGAGATCCACCAGGCGGATGACGCGGTACACAGCCTCGCGGTCGAAACCCTCGGCGACGATGGCCTCGGCGCTGCGGTCCTCCTCGATATAAAGCTCCAGGATGCGGTCCAGCACGGCGTAGGGGGGCAGGTTGTCCTCGTCCTTCTGATCCGGCGCCAGCTCCGCCGACGGGGGGCGCTCGATCACCGATTCGGGGATCACCGGTGACAGGGTATTGCGGTAACGGCTGAGGGCGAACACCAGGGTTTTCGGCACATCCTTGAGCACATCGAAGCCTCCGGCCATGTCGCCGTAGAGGGTGCAGTAGCCCACCGCCACCTCGCTCTTGTTGCCGGTGGTGAGCACCAGCAGGCCCTTCTTGTTGGAAATGGCCATCAGCAGCACACCCCGTGCCCGCGCCTGAATATTCTGCTCGGTGAGATCCACCGGCAGGCCGGCGAACTCCTCCGCCAGGGTCGTCATGAAGGCGTCGTACATGGGTTCGATGCTCAATGAACGGTAGCGCACCCCCAGCAGGTGGGCTTCCTCGGCGGCGGCATCCTGGCTCAGTTGCGAGGTGTAGCGAAACGGCATCATCACCGCCTCAACCCGCTCCGGGCCCAGGGCGTCCACCGCCACCGCCAGGGTAAGGGCGGAGTCGATGCCACCGGATAGACCCAACACCACGCCCCGGAAGCGGTTTTTGTTGACATAGTCCCGCACCCCGGTGACCAGCGCCTGGTAGACGGCGGGCAACAGGTCGGGCACCGGCGCCAACTCGCCGGCAATGGCTGTCACGCGGTTTCCGGCCACTTGCAGGCTGGCGGTGTAACAACCCTCCTCGAACAGGGGAGCCCTCATGCGCACCTCGCCAGCGGCGTCCACCGCCATGGAGCCGCCGTCGAACACCAGTTCGTCCTGGCCCCCCACCTGGTTGAGGTACACCACCGGCATGCCGCCTTCCCGGGCGCGCCGCGCCACCACCGCTTCCCGTTCCCGCTGCTTGCCGCGATGGAATGGCGAGGCGTTGATGACGAGCAGCAGCCTGGCCCCGGCATCCCGAGCCGCGGCCACGGGATCCGGTTCCCAGATATCCTCGCAGATGGCGATGGCCACCGGCAGGCCGTCGATATCCACCAGGCAGGGCTCGCCGCCACGGCCGAAATAGCGCTTTTCATCAAACACCTGGTAATTGGGCAGACATTGCTTGGCGTATTCCGCCACCAGCGCGCCATCGCGAAAAACGCCCGCCATGTTGTAAAGAATGCCCTGTCGCCGCCGGGGGTAGCCCACCACCGCCACCATGTCCCGACAGGCAGTGGCCAACTCGGCGATGGCGGCATCGATACGTTCGTCCAGGCTCGGCCGCAACAGCAGATCCTCCGGCGGGTAGCCGGTGAGCATCAGCTCCGGAAACAGCACCAGCCGAGCGCCAGCCTGCCGAGCCAGTTCCAGATAATCGAGGGTCTTGCGGGTATTGCCGGGGATATCCCCCACCAGGGGATTGACCTGGGCCAGGGCAACGGTAATCGCGGACATGAAGGGAGACTGGCACAATCAACGGAGCGGGCATTTTCAGATAAAATGCCGTCAATAGCAAAAAGGATCCGGCCACGGCAACATGACTCCCGGCAGCGAGCCCCACCAGCACCCCTTCCATGCGCGGGACGCCCTGTCCTATCGCCTACTGCGTATCTACCTCGCCTACCGGCTGTTTCTCTCCCTGGTGTTGTTGACAAGCTTTCTCGGCAATCTGGCGCCAGGCATTCTCGGAACCGACAACCCGCTGATATTCCTCTACGCCTCCGCCGCCTACCTGGCGGTGAGCACCGTGGACATGTTGGTATGCCACGGGCGCCGCTACGACCCTCACCCCGCTCACCTGCTGTTCATTTTGTTGGTGGACATCATCGCCTGTACCGCGCTGATGAACGCCAGCGGCGGGTTGTCCAGCGGCATCGGCTACCTGATGCTGATTACCGTGGCCGCCGGATCCACCTTCTTCGCCGGCCAGATGGCCGTGCTGGTGGCGGCGATCGCCAGTATCGGCATCATCGCCGAGAGTGTTGCCCAACTGTTTCTCGGCCCCGGTCGCGACACCTTGTTTCCCGCCGGTCTGCTGGGCATCCTGCTGTTTGTCACCGCGCTGTTGTTCCAGGGACTCAACCGCGCCCTGCGCCGCGCCGAGGAAGTCGCCACCCAGGAGTCGGAACAGTCCGCCCAGCTTCAGGAACTCAACGAGATGATCATCGACCGCATGCTCACCGGCGTGCTGGTGGTGGACGGCGGCGGCACCATCGAGTTGATCAATGAATCCGCCTCGCGGCTGCTGGGCGGCAACCGCGACAACCCCCCCTTGCGCCAGGGGGACAAGCTGGGCAGGGAGCACATCCTCAGCAATCAACTGCGCCTGTGGCGCAAGTCCCCGTGGCTCAGGCTGCCGCCCTTTGTGCCTCGCCTGGGCAATACCGAGGTGCAGGCCAGCTTCAAGCAACTGGATCAGAGCGGCAATGGCCGCTCGCTGATTTTTCTCGAGGATTTTCGCGCCGCCGCCCAACAGGCACAGCAACTCAAGCTGGCCTCCCTGGGGCGGCTGGCGGGCAGCATCGCCCACGAAATCCGCAACCCACTCGGCGCCATCAGCCACGCCTCCCAGCTGCTGGATGAACAGCTGCCCGAAGGGGCCCCAAGTGGGCGCCTTACCGCCATCATCGCCAAGCAGGTACGGCGCATGAACCAGATCGTGGAAAATGTTCTGGAGCTGTCCCGTCCCCGTCCCCATAATTTCGAAAAAATCCCGCTGGCTGCCTGGCTGCGGGCCTATGTCAACGAGTACCGGGAAACCAGTGCCCGGTCTCCGGTCATCGAACTCGACATCGGGGACGACAACCTGTACGCCAGCTTTGACAGCGGCCATCTTCAGCAGGTGCTCGGCAATCTGCTGGACAACGCCGTGCGCCACAGCCGCGAGCAGGGCGGCGAGCCCTGGGCGAAACTGCGCCTCGCCCGCAGCGGCATCGACGCCCTTCCCGTGCTGGATATCCTCGACAAGGGCACGGGAGTACCGGAAGCCGACAGGGATAAACTGTTCGAACCCTTTTTCACCACTTCCGGAGAAGGTTCCGGCCTCGGTCTCTATATCGCCCGGCAACTGTGCGACATCAACCACGCCACTCTGAAATACCAGGCCCCGGAAGGAAACGAGCCGGGTTATTTCCGCATCAGCTTCGCCCATCCAGATAAGGTCATGGCCCCTGGAGAGGAATAGCCAACAGCCAACCGGCCCCGGCCCCTGCACTATAATTTCCCGGCATTGCACGACAACAGGAGCCCGAGATGGCACGCCACCTGATCGCCGTCGACCAGGGAACCACGGGCACCACCGCCATGGTGGTGTCGGACAGGGCCGAGGTGCTGGGCCAGGCCACTCGGGAGTTTCCCCAACACTTCCCGAAACCGGGCTGGGTGGAGCACGATCCCGACGAGCTCTGGGAAAGCGTCCTCGAAGCCCTGGGGGAAGCCCTCGTCCTGTCCGGAGTCAAGGCCGCGGACTGCGCCGCCCTTGGCATCGCCAATCAACGGGAAACCACCCTGTTGTGGGACCGGGCCAGTGGCAAGGCCATCCACGCCGCCATCGTCTGGCAGGATCGCCGCACCGCGGGACAGTGCCAGGCACTGGTGGAACAGGGCCATGAACCGCTGTTCCGCGAGCGTACCGGACTGGTGCTGGACCCCTATTTCAGCGGCACCAAGATCGCCTGGCTGCTCAACGAAGTGCCGGGAGCACGGCGGCGCGCCGACCGCGGCGAACTGGCCTTCGGCACCGTCGACAGCTACCTGCTGTGGCGCTTAACCGCCGGCCAGCGGCACATCACCGATATCACCAATGCCTCCCGCACCCTGTTGCTGGATCTGCACAGGGGCGTCTGGGACGAGGAATTGGCCACCCTGCTCGGGGTTCCCCTGTCCGTGCTGCCCGAGGTGCGCGGCTGCGCCGAGATTTTCGGCCATACCCGTGGTGTACCCGGCCTGCCGGACGGCATCCCCATTGCCGGCATGGCGGGAGACCAGCAGGCGGCGCTGTTCGGCCAGACCTGCTTCGCCGAGGGGGACGCCAAGTGCACCTATGGCACCGGCGCCTTTTTGCTGAGCCACACCGGCCAGCGGCCTGTTGCCTCGCGACACGGCCTGCTGACCACCGTGGCCTGGCGCCTTGACGGACGCACCGAGTACGCCCTGGAGGGTAGCGCCTTCGTGGCTGGCGCCGCCGTGCAATGGCTGCGGGACAAGCTGGGCATCATCAGCAGCGCCGCCGAGGTGGAAACCCTGGCCAGACAGGTGGACGGCAGCGGCGATGTCGTCTTCGTCCCGGCCCTGGTGGGGCTCGGGGCGCCTCATTGGGATCCCCACGCCAGGGGGCTTGTCAGCGGACTGACCCGGGATACTTCGGCGGCCCACCTGGCGCGGGCCGTGCTGGAGGGCATCGCCTTTCAGATCGATGATTTGGTGCTGGCCATGGAGGCGGATGCCGGCACGCCGATCCGGCGCCTGCGGGCGGATGGCGGCGCCGCGGCAAACGACCTGTTGATGCAGTTTCAGGCCGACCTGCTGGGGGTTCCCGTGGATCGCCCGGCCTGCATCGACACCACGGCCCTGGGCGCGGCGTACCTGGCCGGACTCGCCACCGGCATATTCACCAGCCGCGAGGAGATCGCCCGCCTGCACCGGGTCGAGTCATCCTTCGCGCCGGTCATGGATGACCGCCGCCGGCGCGAACATCGCCAACGCTGGCAGTTGGCCCTGGAGCGCGCCAAAAGCCACGGAAACCGCTGAAAAAGTGTCACAGCGCAAGGTTCGGGCCATCAGCCGTTGCCGGGCTCCGACCCGCCTCAGGGGCATCCCCCAGCAAATAATCGCGAATCAGCTCCAGTCTGTGCCGGTGGATCCGCCGGTCGCGATCCATGAAGGGATGATCGAAATCCTCACGGGTCAATGCCCGGCCGCCGCGCTGGCGGGCAAGATCGAGCAACTCCTGTGTCTGGCGGAGCGGCACCACGCTGTCCTGGTGGCCGGAAATCACCAGGATGCGGGCATCCCCGGCGGGGAAGTGTTGCGCCGGATCGAACTGCCGGGGGCAGCCGAATCCCGCCACCCGAGCGGGGCTGCCATCTATCACAGTCCGGCGATAGTCGCCGCCCCTGCCGATCACATTGAGCAGCACGATGCCGCCGAAGGAAATCCCGTACAGGCCCGGTGGCTCGCCGGCGTGCTCGCTGACGAGCCGGTGCAATTCGAGATAGTCCCCGACAATGGCCTGCAATCGCGCCCTGCCCTGCGAGGCGCCGTAGCCCCGGTAGTCGAATACCCAGCTTTCGATACCCGCTCGCGCCAGCACCTGAAGTTCCCCCAGCAACTGATCCGCCAGCATGGCGTTGCCCTGGGCCACCAACACCGTCCCCCGGGTTTCTCCACCGGGCAGACTGCTGGCCAGGCGATATCCCATGAGCAACCGGTCATCCCGGGTGTGGTGCCGGACCTCGTGGGCGTTGTCGAAGCGCTCCGCCCTGGAGGGGTCGGCCCTCCCCGCCATGCGGCTCCAGGACCAGAACGCCATGGACTCGCGAATGGCGCCGCACACCGCGGTTTCCGGATAGGGATGTTGCTCGGCGGCAACCACCTTGTCCTGCCCCAGCCACGGCAACAGCCCAGCGACCAGCGTCAGCAGACAGCGCATGATGGATATCCTGTGCATGTCATGTCCTTGAACAACTCGCGGTGGGGAAAGTGTAGCCAACCCGGCGGCGCCGCGACGGAAACTTGACTTGACAGCGCGCATTGGCGGAGTCTGTATCGTGGACTGAAACCAGATCGCAACAAGAAACAGGGGAAGCCCATGCTGCTCGACACCGAAGCCCTCGAAGCCCGCGCCAGCCACCTCGCCGAACTGATCGGCGA
>JBJHDJ010000144.1:0-6488 GCA_050486485.1 Porticoccaceae bacterium | reverse complement strand
TGGCGCCGCCGCGCTGCCCGACGACGCCCTGCAGCCCATCGAGATCGAGGCCGGCAGCGCCATGCGCGACGAGCGACAGGGCCTCACGGTCTATGAAAGGGAGGTGGTGATCCGCCAGGGCAGCATCCTCATCAATGCCGACACGGTCACCGTTCACACCGCCGGCACCCAGGTCAACCGCATCGTCGCCACCGGCCGTCCCGCCACCTACCAACAACAAACCCAACCCGACGAAAGCCCCATGGTGGCCCGCGCCAACACCATCGAGTACCAGCTTGCCGATGACCAGATCCACCTGGTGGGCAACGCCATCGTCGAGCAGGCGGGCACCATTCTCAGTGGCAATCGCATCGACTACGACCTGGGCCAGGAGATCATCCGCGCCAGCGGCGACGAGGCCGAGGGAGGGCGCATCCGCATGGTGATTCCTCCAGACCAGCAACGGTCTGGCCAACCGCGACCCACGCCCCCGCAACCCGAGGGAACGGACGGCCCGGATGACCTTGGGGAGGGTAGCGCGCCATGAGCCTGCTGCGGGCCGAACACCTGGCCAAAAGCTACAAGAAGCGCCAGGTCATTGCCGATGTCTCCCTGCAAGTGGCCAGCGGCCAGATTGTCGGCCTGCTGGGGCCCAATGGCGCCGGCAAGACCACCTGTTTCTACATGATCGTGGGCCTGGTGGCCCAGGACAAGGGCCGTATTTTCATCGACGATCGGGAAGTCACCCACCTGCCCATGCACGGGCGCGCCCGGGCCGGCATCGGCTACCTGCCCCAGGAAGCGTCCGTGTTCCGCAAGTTAAGTGTCGAGGACAACATCCTCGCCATTCTGGAAACCCGCGGGGATCTCGACCGCGCCGCGCGCCAGCAACACCTGGAGTCCCTACTCCACGAATTCCACATCGGCCATATCCGCAAGTCCCTTGGCATGAGCCTTTCCGGGGGGGAGCGGCGTCGGGTGGAAATTGCCAGGGCCCTCGCCACCGAGCCGGCCTTTATCCTTCTCGACGAACCCTTCGCCGGTGTCGACCCCATCTCCGTCAACGACATCAAGATGATCGTCCGTCACCTGCGGGACAAGGGCATCGGCGTGCTGATCACCGACCACAATGTGCGGGAGACCCTCGATATCTGCGAGCGTGCCTATATCGTCGGCGAGGGCCGTGTCATCGCCGAGGGCAGTGCCGCGAAGATCCTCGCCGATGACAAGGTGCGGGAGATCTACCTGGGAGAGCATTTTTCCCTCTGAGCCGCGGTCTCCGCCGGGATGCCGGCCAGCAAGTCGGAAGTGGCTGACATCAGTGTCATTCACCGCGGAGCCCTGACCTCCAATATCGGACCTGTCACAAATCAACCGGTCGGCACATCTTTTGCTAGGCGGATTGCCTGAATCTTCCCGCGGGGCTACACTCAACGGCATCGGCAACAGACTTTCGCAGTAACCGAATGAGACAATCCCTGCAATTGAAAATCGGCCAGCAGCTGACCATGACGCCCCAGCTGCAGCAGGCAATCCGGTTATTGCAGCTCTCCTCCCTTGACCTGCACCAGGAAATTCAGCAAGCCCTGTACTCGAACCCCCTGCTGGAAATGGCGGAGGAGTTCGAGGATAGCGACACCCCCGAGCAGATGACCGAGGATCCCCTGACCGCCGACCGCGACTGGGACGACACACCCATTCCCGAGGAGTTGCCGGTTGACGCCAAATGGGACGACATCTACCCCCAAGCCCCCTCCCCGGCCCAACCCGTCGGCGATGGCCGCGACTTCGAGAGCTTCCACACCGTCACCGAGTCACTGCAGGATCATCTGCGCTGGCAACTCAACCTGACCCCCATGTCGGCCATCGACAACCTGATTGCCACCGCCATCATCGATGCCATCAACGAGGATGGCTTATTGGATGCCCCTATCAGCGACATTCACGAGGCCTTCGCCGACAACGGCGTGGAATTCGACGAAGTGCTCGCGGTGCTGCACCGGGTGCAGCAGTTCGACCCTCCCGGTGTCGGCGCCAGCGACCTGCGGGAGTGCCTGCTGATCCAGTTGCGCCAGTTCAGTGGCGATACGCCGTTCCTCGATCAGGCCATCCGGTTGGTGGACAGCCACCTGACCCTGGTGGCGGAGCGGGATTTCAACCAGCTGCGGCGCAAAACCGGCCTCGACCAGGAGAGCCTCACCGGCGCCATCCGTCTGATACAGACCCTGTCGCCACGCCCAGGGGAACACATCGGCGGTGGCGAGACGGAATATGTGGTGCCGGATGCCCGGGTGGAAAAGGTCAACGGCAACTGGCAGGTGAGCCTCAATGGCGACATCACCCCCCGCATCTGCATCAACCAACAGTATGCCAACCTGGTGAAGCGCGCCGACAACAGCGACGACAACACCTTTCTGCGCAACCAGTTGCAGGAAGCCCGCTGGTTCCTGCGCAGCCTGGAGAGCCGCAACGAAACCCTGCTGCGCGTCGCCACCTGCATCGTCGAAATGCAGCGCGGTTTTCTGGAAAGAGGCCCGGAGGCCATGCGCCCCATGGTGCTGGCGGATGTGGCGGAACGCCTGGAGCTGCACGAATCCACCATCTCCCGGGTCACCACCCAAAAGTACCTGGACACGCCCCAGGGAGTGTTCGAACTGAAGTATTTCTTCTCCAGCCATGTCAGCACCAACAGTGGCGGCGAGTGTTCCTCCACAGCCATCCGCGCCATGATCAAGAAGATGATCGGTGGAGAAAACCCTGAAAAACCCTTGAGCGACAGCCGCCTCGCGCAATTATTCGATGAGCGTGGCATTCAGGTGGCGCGGCGCACCGTGGCCAAATACCGGGAGGCGATGGGCATTCCCACCTCCAGCGAACGCAAGCGATTCAAACAGGGGGCCTGCTAGAGTCGCGGCTCCGGCACCCCGTCAACCCAGCAAGGAGACACCCATGCAACTGAACATCAGCGGTCATCACCTCGACGTCACCGACTCCATTCGCGATTATGTGGTCAACAAGCTGTCGCGGCTCGAGCGCCACCACGACCGCATTACCAGCACCAATGTCATCCTCTCGGTGGACAAGCTGGTTCAGAAAGCCGAGGCCACCGTGCATGTCAGCGGTGGCGAGTTCTTCGCCGACTCCCAGCACGAGGATCTGTACGCGGCCATCGACATGCTGGCGGACAAGCTCGACAGGCAACTGATCAAACACAAGGAAAAGCAGCGGGGTCACTGAACACGCCCATGAAAATCGCCGACCTTCTCACCCCCGACCACACCTTCTGCAACATCGACGGCGTGAGCAAGAAGCGGGTGCTGGAAAACCTCTCCCTGTTTCTCAATGACGACAGCGAGTTTTCCAGCACCGACGCCGACGCCATCTACCAGAAACTTCTCGAACGGGAGCGGCTGGGCAGTACCGGCATCGGCTCCGGCGTGGCGGTTCCCCACTGCCGGGTGCCCGGTTGCAGCAGGATCACCGGCGTACTTCTCAAGCTGAACGACCAGGTGGACTTCGACGCCGTGGATGGCAAGCCGGTGGATCTGGTGTTCGCCCTGATGGTCCCCCAGGAGCACAGCGACGATCACCTCAAGGCCCTGGCATCCATCGCCGAATTGATGCAAAGCGACGAGATGCGGGCGCGATTGCGCGGCGCCACCAACAATCGCGACCTGTTCAATGTGGCCACTGGCCAGGACGGCTGATGAGCGGGGCCGCGGCGTCGATGCGCCTAGTGGTCATCAGTGGCCGCTCCGGTTCCGGCAAAAGCACGGCGCTGCACATTCTCGAGGACCTCGGCTTCACCTGTATCGACAACCTGCCGGCGGGGCTGTTGCCGGCCCTGTTCGACGAACTGGGCCATGCGCCGGGACACTCGCCCTCCCATATCGCCGTGGGCATCGACGCCCGCAACCTGGTGGGCAACCTCGAGGAACTGGCCCAGATCCTGGAAAAGCTCCGCGCCACCGGGGTGCGCTGCGATGTGGTGTTTCTCGACGCCCGCACCCAGGTGCTGTTGCGCCGCTACAGCGAAACCCGCCGCAAGCACCCCTTGAGTTCCCTCAGTATCGACCTCAAGCAGGCGCTGGCCCTGGAGCAGGAGATCCTGGATCCCGTGGCATCCATCGCCGACCGGCAGATCGACACCAGCAACATGACCCTGCACCAACTGCGGGACCTGATCCGCAAGCAGATCGTGCCGGGCAGCGCCGGGGAGATGGCCATCCTCTTTCACTCCTTCGGCTTCAAGCACGGGGCACCCCTCGACGCCGATTTCGTGTTCGATGTGCGCAACCTGCCCAACCCCTACTGGAAACCGGAACTGCGCCACCTCACTGGCCGGGATGCGGAGGTCATTGCCTTTCTGGAATCCCAGACCGAGGTGGCCGCCATGCTCGCCGACCTGGTGGGCTTTTTCAGCCGCTGGTTGCCGCGGCTGGTGGCCAGCAACCGCAGCTATCTCACCATCGCCATCGGCTGCACCGGCGGCCAGCACCGCTCCGTGTATATTGCCTCGCGGCTCCACGAGCACTTCCAGAGCCAGTATCCCAATGTCCAGCTTCAACACCGCGAACTGGATGACAGCCACCGTTCCACGATGCCGTGACGCCGCCCGCCGACAATGAGACCAGAATGATCGAAACGGAACTTAAAATCATCAACAAACTCGGACTGCACGCCCGCGCCGCCGCCAAGCTGGCCTCCACCGCCGGCAATTTCAATTGCTCCATCCGCACCGGCAGGGACGGCAAGCTGGTGGACGCCAAGAGCGTCATGTCACTGATGCTGCTGGCCGCCAGCCAAGGCACCACCCTGCGCTTCCAGTTCGATGGATGCGACGAGCAAAATGCCCTGCGGGCGGTCTCCGCGTTGCTTGCCGACGCCTTTGGCGAGGAGCAATGAATCCGCCCGGTTGTGTCACCCCCGACACAGCAATGCCCGACGGTTCGAGTGCCAGCCCTGACAGCCGGTGACACTCACCCGTGTTTCTTGTGGCGTGGTTGCATTGGCCCTTGGCCAGTGGCGGAGCAGGAATGCCTTGCTTATCCATCCTGCCGTGGCAGGTATCGGGTTGATATGCGGCTTGCCGGACACCACAATCCAAAATCCAAACACAAAAGAGTCATGAGAGTCCCATGAAGATCGGCATCATCTATCCGCAAACAGAACTGCAAGGGGACCCGATGGCGGTGCGCCGCATCGGTCTCGCCACCGAGGAACTGGGCTTCGATCACCTGCTGGTCTACGACCATGTGCTGGGCGCCACCCACGACCGCGAACCCAAGCTGCAGGGGCCCTACACGGAAAAGCACCCCTTCCACGACCCCCTGGTGATGTTCGGCTATCTCGCGGGCATCACCCAACGCATCGAGCTGGTGACCGGCGTCCTGATCCTGCCCCAGCGCCAGACCGCCCTGGTGGCGCGCCAGGCGGCGGATGTCGACCTGCTGTCCGGCGAGCGCCTGCGGCTGGGCATCGGCATCGGCTGGAACTATGTGGAGTACGATGCCCTGGGACAGGATTTCCGCACCCGGGGCAAACGGGTCGACGAGCAGATCGCGCTGCTGCGCAAGTTGTGGAACGAGCCGCTGGTGAGCTTCGAGGGCACCTACGACCGTATCGACCGGGCAGCACTCCTGCCGCGCCCCCGGCGCGAAATTCCCATCTGGCTGGGGGGCTTTGCCGAGGTGGCGTTGCGGCGCGCGGCGCGCATCGGCGACGGTTTCATCTTCGTCGACGGCGCCGTCAATGCCCTGGAGCACGCGGCGCGGATGAAGGAATTGCTGAACGACGTTGGCCGCTCCCCTGAGGATTTCGGACTGCACTGCAACATGCTGCTGGCGAAAACCCCCGAGGCGGTGGTGGACACGGCACGCCGCTGGCGGGATATCGGTGGTAGTCATGTGTCGGTGGTCACCATGGGGCAGGGCTTCACCACCACTGATCAGCATATCGACCACATCAAACGGGTGGCGGATGCACTGAGAGCCGCCGACCTCCAGTGATTAGGGCACCTGTAATGCATTGAGAGGGCTCTCCGCGCAACACGACAAACGCCAGCCCCCCATCAGTTGTGCTCCACATGCAATCGCGTCAGGCGGCTGGTCTTGATGCGCCAGCCGCGGGATCCCCGCACATAGGTTTCGTGGTAGTGACCATGGCCGTGCAGGTAGGTGAAGCCCCCCGGGCCAGGCTGCCCGTCCGGCCAGCGCAGGATATCCTCCATGGCCCAGATGCCCCGGGCCCAATTACCCTCGGTACAGTCGCGGTCGAGGATTTCGATATCCGGCATATGGCCGTGGTGGATGGACGACTGCCCCTCGCAACGCTCCGCCACCCAGGCGGCGATAGTGTCGGCGCCCTCCACCACGGCATCCAATTCAGGCACTTCCAAACGGCCATCGGGAGCCCATACCTCGGATTTCCAGCGCTCCCAGTCGCGGTGATCGAGCAGGTAGAAGTATCTTGATTTGAGCCGCTTGATGGCCTCGATGGCCAGCAGTTTT
>JBJHDJ010000143.1:0-6493 GCA_050486485.1 Porticoccaceae bacterium | reverse complement strand
TGTCCGCGGCGCGCTCCGCCGTCAAGGCCGCCGAGGCGGGATTGCGTCAGGCCCAGGGCGGGCGTCATCCCACGGTCAATCTGCAACTGCTGGCCCAGCGCAGCGACATCGGTTTCGAGAACGCCCAAGTACCCATCAACGAAACCTATGTGGCGGCGGTCAACCTCAATGTGCCGATCTTCAGCGGTGGTCAGGTCACCGCCCAGGTGGCCGAGGCCCGGGCCCGCCTGCGGTTGATGGATCAGCGCAAGGAGGAAATCGAACGGGGCCTGCGCAAGGACATCCGCGAGGCTTTTCTCAACGCCCGCAGCGCCAGCCAGCGGGTCGAGGCAACTCGCAAGGCGGTGATTTCCGCCGAGAAGTCCTACGAGGCAAGACAGCAGGGTTTCCAGTACGGTACCGTTACCGTGGTGGATGTCCTGGATGCCGCCGAGAATCTCTACGGCGCCCAGCGGGACCACCGCCAGGCCTATTACGATCTGATGGTGCAGGGCATGAATCTGTACCGCACGGCGGGCAGCGAAGCACCCTCGCGGGTGGCGGAAATCAATGCCTGGCTGGCCAGCGACTCCTGAGGCGCCACGGGTTGCCGCGCATCTCGCTGGGCGCTCCCGATGACAGTTTTTCGGTGAATTGACGAGCGCATCCAGAGCGGAAGAGGGCCGGGGCGGCACAGTGCGAAATGCGCATTTTCAGCGGAGCGCTGGTGACAACCTGGAGAATGTGGCCAGTGGACGGCAGGCGGCCAGCGGGCCGTCGACGATGGATGGATAGCCAGCGCTGAGCGCCGGCGGGTCCGATAACAGGGTGTCAAGGACATTGCGACAGTTTCTGCTTCATCTGCCTCGCTCCTACAAGCGGCTGATACTGGTCGCCAATGACCTCGTGCTGCTGCAATTCTGCCTGCTGCTGGCCTTTTCCCTGCGACTGAGCTGGCCCATCGGCCAATTGCTGAATAGCTACGCCATCGTCTTCCTGCTCACCCCGCTGTGCGTGCTGCTGTTGTTCTGGCGCCTGGAGCTTTACAGTTCCATCACCCGTCATGCCGGACCTGAGATCATCGGCGTGTTTGCCCGCGGCGTCACCTTCGCGGTGTTGCTGTTGCTGTTCCTGTTCTACATGTTTCCCACCCAGCCCCAGTTACCCCCCAGTGTGCTCGGCGTGTTCTGGGCGCTGGCGATCCTGGTGCTACTCACGTCCCGCATGGTCGCCAGCCGCTGGCTCCACGGCAGTTCCCTGTACTCGCTGGCCATGGATTTCGCCGGTTGGCGTCCCAGGCGCAAGCAGCGGGGCCGCACCGTGGCCATCTACGGGGCTGGGGATGCCGGTCGCCAACTGGTGGGGGCGCTCAGCCGCGGGCGTCAGTTCAGAGCCGTGGCGTTCGTGGACGACGATCCGGCCCTGCAGGGTCAGTGGCTGGCGGGCATCAAGGTCTACCCTCCTCGAGATCTGCCGGACCTGATCGAGACCATGGGCATCAACGAAGTGATGTTGGCGATGCCTTCCGCCAGCCGCCGGCGACGCAGGGAAATCATCCAGTTTCTGGAACCGCTGGATATCCATGTGGTGTCGGTCCCCGCCATGGAGGAGCTGGCCCAGGGCTTGGTGCGGGTCGAGGATATTCGCGAGGTGGATGTGGCGGATATTCTCGGTCGCGACCCGGTGTTCGGGGACCAGGCCATGCTCGCCGCCTCCATCGCCGGACGAGCGATTCTGGTGACCGGGGCGGGCGGTTCCATTGGCTCGGAGCTTTGCCGGCGCATACTGCGACACGGTCCCAGGCGCCTGGTCTTGCTCGACCACAGCGAGTACAACCTCTACGCCATTCTGGCGGAGCTGGAGCAGAGCGCCGCCCGCAACAAGATCAGCGTGGAGCTGCTACCGGTGCTGGGTTCGGTGACGGACGGTAAATTGTGCCGCCAGGTGTGCCACAGCCACCGGGTTCACTGTATTTATCACGCCGCCGCCTACAAGCATGTCCCCCTGGTGGAGCACAACGGCTATCAGGGCTTCGTCAACAATGTCTGGGGCACCCTGGTGCTGGCCCAGGCGGCGATGGCGGAAAGGGTGGAGTGCTTCGTGTTGGTCTCCACCGACAAGGCGGTTCGTTCCACCAACCTCATGGGCGTCTCCAAGCGCCTGGCGGAACTGGTGCTGCAAGCCCTCAGCGGCGAACGGCAGGTGGACTTGCGCGGCTTGCCGGAGCCCGCCGGTGACGGGCTGCTGGCCAACAACACCCGTTTCACCATGGTGCGCTTCGGCAATGTGCTGGATTCCTCCGGTTCGGTGATTCCCCGTTTCCGCGAGCAGATTCGCGCCGGGGGGCCGGTGACCGTCACCCACCCCGAGGTGACCCGCTATTTCATGACCATCCCCGAGGCGGCGGAGCTGGTGTTGCAGGCCAATACCCTCAGCACCGGGGGTGATGTGTTTCTGCTGGAAATGGGTGAGCCGGTGAAGATCGATGATCTGGCGCGACGTCTCATTCACCTTTCCGGGCTCTCGGTTCGCGACAGTGTTCACCCGGATGGTGATATCGAAATTCGCTACACCGGCATCCGTCCGGGGGAGAAACTCTTCGAGGAACTGCTGCTCGACGACAGGGCGCAGGCCACCAGCCACCCCAAGGTGTGGCGCGCCAACGAGAAGGTCATCCCCTGGAGCGAACTGAAATCCCTGCTGGTGGCGGTCCACGATGCCCTGGTGGTGGGCGACGACGTCAGGGTCCGGCAACTGCTGTCACGGCCGGAAATCGGCTATCAACCCGGTGGCGTGCCCCCCAAGCCATTGCTCTCCGCCGTGGTTTGATCCGGTGGCGTTCGCGCCAGCGATCAAGCGGCTCCGCCGCTGCCCCGTCATGCTGGCCTTCCCTCCACTCCACAGGGGTAGGAGGGAAGGCATACTGATTGCCCGGCTTCCATGATATCCAGTCCCCTGAAATGGACTCCGTACCCGCAAGTGGAGATAATACCCGGCTTGTCACGGGGCCCTTGCCCCGGCCATGGACACGGGGCCCTTGCCCCGGCCATGGATAAGTCACCCAAGATTCAAGTTGAAGCAAACCATGTCACAAACCCGACACATCCAGTTGATGGACACCACCCTGCGGGACGGGGAGCAGACCCAGGGCGTGTCGTTCTCCGCCCAGGAAAAGGCCGCCATTGCCCAGGCATTGCTCAAATCCCTGCGGGTGGACAGGATCGAGGTGGCCTCGGCGGGCGTCTCGGCGGGAGAAAAGCAAGCGGTCACCGCCATCAACGACTGGGCCCGCAAGGAAGGTCTCGAGGGTCGCGTCGAGGTGCTCGGCTTCGTCGACCACAAGCGCAGCGTCGACTGGATCGTCGCCACCGGGGGGCGGGTCATCAATCTGCTCACCAAGGGCAGCGAAAAGCACTGCCGGGAGCAGTTGGGCAACACCTTGGAAGGCCATGCCGACGATATCCGGCTGACGGTGGACTATGCCCTGTCCCAGGGACTCAAGGTCAATGTCTACCTGGAGGACTGGTCCAACGGCTATCGGGACAGCCGCGACTATGTCTACGGGTTGATGGACCGCCTGCGGGATACCGGCATCAGCCATTTCATGCTGCCCGACACTCTGGGGGTGATGTCCCCCGACGAGGTATACGACAGCCTGGCGGACATGACCGGCCGCTACCCCGAGCTGCATTTCGATTTCCACCCCCACAACGACTACGGCCTGGCGGTGGCCAATGTGATGGCGGCGGTGAAGGCCGGCGTATCGTCCATCCACTGCACCGTGAACTGTCTCGGCGAGCGGGCCGGCAATGCCTCCCTGGCGGAGGTGGCGGTGGTGCTGCGGGACAAGATGGGCATGGAACTGTCCATCGACGAGAGCAATATCTACCGGGTCAGCAAGATGGTGGAGAACTTTTCCGGCAAGTGGATTTCCGACAATACCCCCATTGTCGGCGCCGATGTGTTCACCCAGACCGCCGGCATCCACGCCGATGGCGACCGCAAGGGCGGCCTCTATTTCAGCAGGCTGACGCCGGAGCGCTTCAACCGCACCCGCAGCTACGCCCTCGGCAAGCTGAGCGGCAAGGCCTCCCTGGTGAAAAACCTGGAAGCCCTTGGCATCACCCTGTCCCCGGAGCATCAGGCCAAGGTCTTGGCGCGGGTCGTCAAGATGGGGGATTCCAAGCACCAGATCACCCTGGAGGATCTGCCCTTCATCATCGCCGATGTCATGGAGAGTCGCGATTACAAGCACATTCGCCTGCTGGACTGTGCCATCAGCAGCCAGTTGGACGAAGACTCGCGGGTGGATATCCGCGTTGAGCTGAACGGCGAGGAATTCACCGCCAGTGGCGTCGGCAATGGCGGTTTCGATGCCTTCATGAACGCCATCGGCGCCATCCTCGAGGGCAAGGGCATACATCTGCCGTCACTGGTGGACTACGAGGTGAAGATCCCCAAGGGGGGCAAGACCGACGCCCTCACGGAATGTATCGTTACCTGGCGTCGCGAGGATGGTCACACCCTCAAGACCCGCGGCGTGCACGCCAACCAGGTGTTTGCCGCCGTGCTGGCCACCCTGCGGGTGATCAACCTGCAATTGCACGAAATGGCCATGTAGCGGGTTTGCCGCGAGAATTGTAGGATGGGTGGAGCGCAGCGATACCCATCATGACCATCCCTGGCTCAAGGGGGCTGTTCAATACACTGAATGATGGGTATCGCCGCACGCCACTTCTCCAGCCCGTCGTCCCGTGTCCGAGGCGTGCTGAACAATCATCTTGAAATCACCATCGGAGCCCGCCAATGACTGCAACTCGCCTTCGTTCCCTGGCGCTGGCCTTTTTTCTCGCTTGCCTCGCCACCCCCCTGTGGGCCAGCAACTACACCATCGGTACCGGCAGCCAGAGTGGCACCTACTTTCCCCTTGGCGGCGCCCTGGCCCAGGTGTGGACCGACAGCATTCCCGGCTTCACCATGCGCGCCGAGGTCACCGCGGCTTCCGTGGAAAACATCATCAAGGTCAGCGCTGGCCAGCAATTGGCCGGGTTGGCCATGGGGGACGCGGTGCTGGCGGCGGTCAATGGCGAACCGCCGTTCCGCCAACCCATGGAGGTGGCGGTACTGTTCGCGCTGTACCCCAATGTGGTGCAGATCATCGTGCCGGCCAATTCCAGCATCCACGGCGTGGCGGATCTCAGGGGCAAGCGGGTATCGGTGGGCGCTCCCGGCTCCGGCACCCGGGTGGGCGCGCTGGCGGTGCTCGACGCCCTCGGTATCGGGCAGGGGGATTTCCGCCCGCAAAACCTCGATTACACCGCCACCACCGAAGCCTTGTCCGCCGGCCAGATCGACGCCGGCATCCTGATCGGCAGCGCCGGCGTTGGCGCCATCACCGAACTCGCCCTCAACAGGCCGGTTCGCATTCTGTCGTTTTCCGAGGAAGAACTGGCGAAGGTCCAGGCCGCTCAACCGGCCTACACCGGCACCGAGGTGCCGGAGGGCACCTATCACCGGGTGCCGGCCTTCACGGCCCCGGCGGTATGGAATGTGCTGGTGGTGCGCGAGGATCTCGATGCCGACCTGGCGGGCCAGATGCTGGAGGCCGCGTTCAGCAATCGCCAGCGACTTGTGAATACCGTCGCCGACGCCCGCCATATCTCCCTGGCCATCGAGGAGCGTCTCGACGGGGTGCCCCTGCATCCCGCCGGCATCGCCTACCGGGCTGCTCGAGCAGAGGCGGAGTAAGCCCTCTTGGCCGTGCGGGGGTCGCAAGCGGCGAATGCGCTGCTGACACTGCTGGCCGCTACCCTCACCCTGTTTCAGATCTGGCAGGGGCTCACCGCCGGGTTGTCCGCTCCCCAGTTCCTGCCCATCCATCTGGGCTGGGTGCTGGTGTTGATCTTTCTTTCCCGCCCGCTGCTGCCCGCGGCACACGCCCCCTGGCTGTACGGGATGGGCAGGGGGTTCGATCTGCTCTGTATCGCCGCCGCGCTGTGGGCCACCCTGGTGATCGCCACCTTTGATTACGACGACCTGGGGTTTCTCCTGGACGGGCTGGCCACGGCCGAGTTGGCGGCCGGGCTGGCGCTGATGGCGCTGCTGCTGGAAGCCACCCGCCGCACCGTGGGCTGGGTGATGAGCGCCATCGCCCTGTTGTTCCTCGCCTATGCCCTGTACGGCAACCTGCTACCGGCGGCGGTGTCCAGTCGCGGCTTCGGGGTGGAGGAGATCGTGCGCTTCCACATCTACTCCACCAACGGGGTGTACGGCTCCGCCCTGGCCATCGCCGCCGGGGTGGTGTTCGTGTTCGTGCTGTTCGGCGCCCTGTTGTCGGTGACCGGCGCGGGGCGTTTCTTCATCGACAGCGCCTTCGCCCTCACCGGTCGCCATCGCGGCGGCCCGGCCAAGGCCTCGGTGATTGCCTCGGCGGCGATGGGTTCCATCTCCGGCTCCGCCATCGCCAACACGGTCACCACCGGCGCGCTCACCATCCCCATGATGAAGCGCCTGG
>JBJHDJ010000142.1:0-6494 GCA_050486485.1 Porticoccaceae bacterium | reverse complement strand
CCCTCCGGGGTCCGGCCCGCAATCACAGATTGCGTGCGTTCGGCCGCGCACAAAGCTTCGCTTTGTAAACGCTTGCCTCACCCCTGGGGGCTCGACGGCGCCATCCCTGGCGCCGACGGTCTCGAAATCGCTCCCCCGGGACACCGCCCTACTACCGTAGAGGGGCTTAACTCAGTGCCATTACGGCTAGTCATGGGCCATCCAGCATGGCCTCGATGCGCGCCAGATGCGCGGGGAGACAGCGGGTGTTGAGGTCGTAGTTTTCCACCAGGTACGCCCGCGCCGCGCGCCCCACCCGCCCGCGCAAGGCGGCATCGTCAAGCAACTCGTCGGCCCTCGACACCAGGCTGTCGGTGTCGTGATAATCGAACAGAAAGCCGTTGACGCCCTCCTCGATGAATTCGGTGACCGGGCCCGTGGCCGAGGCCAGCACCGGGGCCTCGCAAGCCATGGCCTCGAGCATGGACCAGGAAAGCACGAATGGCGCGGTCAGATAAATGTGCAGGGAGCTGATGCGAAACAGATCCAGCAGGGTGGCATAGGGCAGTTTGCCGAGAAACACCAGCCTGGAGCGGTCCAGGCTGTCCCCCACTTCCTCCAGCATCACCTCCCGCCACGATTTGCCCGAGGGATGTGGTTGGCCGTAGCTGACCTCGTCACCGCCCACCACCAGGAACATGGCACGGGGTCTGCGCCGCTGCAATTCGGGCAAGGCGCGCATGAAACGGTGAAACCCGCGATTGGGTTCGAGATTGCGCACGGAAAAAGTCACCACCTCGTCCGCCTCGGTGAGAGCGAGATCCCCGGACGCCAGCCCCTTGATGAGCAGCCTGGCGTCGGGTTTCGGCGCCACGATCGATGTGTCCACCCCATCGTGAATCACCTCGATACGATCGCGGAACTCGACGGGAAAGGTGCTCCATTGCCAGCGGGTGGGGCAGACGCCGCGGTCGGCCATCTCCAGGGTCAGCAGGTTGAGGGCGTTTTTGGACCTGAAGGACATTCTTGCCCCCAGGTCGGTGGGGAATTCCGGATCGAAGTTCACCAGCGGTCCATCGGGGCTGTGATAGAACTCGAAATAGCTGAGAAACCTGGCGCGAGGAAAAATTTCCTTCAGGTACAAAGTCTCTCCCCAACCGGGATGGGAACAGATGATATCGGGATTCAGTCCGTTGGACCGCTGACGCAGGACAAGACTGACAACCGCCTGGGCGCGGATCAACTGACTTTCAAACTCACGGGCGGGGGGAAACGCCTTGCCACCCAGCTTGTCGGGTAATTCGTACCCCAGCATCCTCAAGCCCTGCTGTGGCACATAGGGTAACTGTCGCAACACATTGGGTTTCTCACCGATGGCCCACGCATCCCAGCGGGGGTCGGCGGCGAAATGGCGGGCCAGGTAGCGGTACTGGCCGGGAAAATTCTGGTGGACAAAAAGAATTTGCATCTTCAAGGCTTATCGAGGTTGGCGGACACCTGGCCGGGACTTTTCCTGTGTTATGGCTCGCACCACCGGGGATAGGTGTCAGGATCTGGTTAGCAGCACCGTGGCTGGCGTGTACAATGCCGCCAAGTCGCGGGCAGGCGAGACCTTACCACAGGAAGGGCCGCCTGTTCGCCCCATACCCCACTGGACAGCGCCAGCCCGATGAAACTGTTGATCACTGGCGGGGCCGGATTCATTGGCTCCGCCGTCATCCGCCACCTGATCCGCGACAGCGACGACCAGGTGGTCAATGTCGACAAGCTCACCTACGCGGGCAATCTCGACTCCCTGGAGGAGTGCCTGGACCACCCGCGCCACACCTTCGTGCGCGCCGACATCGGCGATGGGGCGGCCATGGCCCGCGTCTTCGACGAATTCCAGCCAGATGCTGTCATGCACCTGGCGGCGGAATCCCATGTGGACCGCTCCATCGACGGCCCGGCGCCCTTCATCCACACCAACCTGGTGGGCACCTTCGTGCTGCTGGAAGCCGCCCGCCACTATTGGAGCCAGCTCGACGCCACGCGGCAAAGGGATTTCCGCTTCCACCATGTCTCCACCGACGAGGTGTACGGCGACTTGGAAAATCCCGAGGAACTGTTCACCGAGCGGACGCCCTACGCCCCCAGTTCCCCCTATTCCGCCAGCAAGGCCGGCTCGGATCATCTGGCGAGGGCCTGGCACCGCACCTACGGACTGCCGGTGGTGATCAGCAACTGTTCCAACAACTACGGTCCCTGCCAGTTTCCCGAAAAGCTCATCCCCCTGATGATCCTCAATGCCCTGGAAGGGGCCTCCCTGCCAGTCTATGGCCGCGGAGACCAGGTGCGGGACTGGCTGCATGTGGAGGATCACGCCCGCGCCCTGCGACTGGTGCTCACCCAGGGCGGGATCGGAGAGACCTACAACATCGGCGGTCACAACGAGATGCGCAATCTCGCGGTGGTGGAGACGATTTGCGATCTCCTGGACGAGCTGGCGCCCCGCCCGGACGGCTCCCATCGCCGACTGATCCGCCATGTGGAAGACCGCCCCGGCCACGACCGCCGCTACGCCATCGACGCCAGCAAGATCCAGCGGGAATTGGGCTGGACTCCCCGCCACAGCTTTACCAGTGGCATCCGCCACACCGTTGACTGGTATCTCGCCAATCGCCGCTGGTGGCAGCGGGTTCGGGACGGCAGTTACCGGGGAGAGCGACTGGGGCTGGCGCGATGAGCATCCTGCTGTTAGGCGGCAACGGCCAGGTGGGGAGCGAACTGCAAGCCTCCCTGGCCAGCCTGGGGGAGGTCATCGCCCTGGATCGCCGCGGCGCCGATGGACTGTGCGGCGACCTGGAATCCCGCCAGGGCATCGCCGCGACCATCAGACGGGTTCGACCGTCCATCATCGTCAATGCCGCGGCCTATACCGCGGTGGACCTCGCCGAAACCCAACGGCAAGCAGCCACGGCGATCAACGCCCTGGCGCCCGGGGCGATGGCCGAGGCCGCGGCCGAGGTCGACGCCCTGCTGGTGCACTTCTCCAGCGACTATGTGTTCGATGGCTCCGGCGACAGACCCTGGCTGGAAACCGACGCTCCCTCCCCCCTCAATCACTACGGGCACACCAAGCTGGCCGGAGAGCAGGCCATCACCGCCAGCGGTTGTCGCCATTTGATTCTGCGCACCAGTTGGGTTTACGGCCCCCGGGGCAACAACTTCCCCAGAACCATTCTGCGCCTGGCCACCGAGAGGGAGACCCTGCAAGTGGTGGCGGATCAAACCGGCAGTCCCACCAGCGCCAGGCTCATTGCCACCATCACCGCGCAAATCCTGCCCGAGGTGGTGGCGGATCCAGGCAGCGATGGCATCTACCACCTCACCGCCAGCGGCGAAACCACTTGGCACGGCTGCGCCTGCCAGGTGATTGAGCAGGCCCGCCGCCTTGGCCTCGAACTTCGCGTCCACCATATCGAGGCGGTTGCCTCGGGCCACTTCCCCAGCGCGGCCCGGCGCCCGGCCAATTCGCGGCTGGACACGGGCAAACTGCGACGGCGTTTCGGTGTTGACCTGCCCCCCTGGCGGGACGGCGTGGCGGCGTTGCTAAAGGAACTGACAGGAACTCCCCCATGACCAATCGCAAGGGCATCATCCTCGCTGGCGGCGCCGGCACGCGCCTGCATCCCATCACCCTGGGAATTTCCAAGCAGCTGCTGCCGGTCTACGACAAACCGATGATCTATTACCCTTTGTCGGTACTGATGCTGGCGGGCATTCGCGACATCCTGGTGATTTCGACACCGGAGGATCTCCCCAACTTTCGCAAATTGCTCGGCGATGGCGGCCAGTTTGGCATCTCCCTGGCCTATGCCGAACAACCTTCCCCGGACGGTTTGGCACAGGCCTTCCTGATCGGCGAGGAATTTCTCGCCGGCGCCCCGAGCTGCCTGATCCTCGGCGACAACATCTTTTACGGCGACGGCTTCACCCCCAAGCTGAAGGCCGCCAGCGAGCGGGGGTCGGGGGCCACCATTTTCGGCTACCAAGTCTCCGACCCGGAGCGCTTTGGGGTGGTGGAGTTCGATCGGGATGGCCGAGCGGTCAGCATCGAGGAAAAACCCGCCGCGCCGAAATCCCGCCATGCCGTCACCGGCCTGTACTTCTACGATGGCCAAGTGGTCGATATCGCCAGGCACATAAAGCCCTCGGCACGGGGCGAGCTGGAGATTACCGATGTCAACCGCGTCTACCTGGAAAACGGCAACCTGACGGTGGAAGTGCTGGGTCGTGGTTTCGCCTGGCTGGACACCGGCACCCATGACAGCCTGCTGGAAGCCGCTCACTATGTGGAGACGATCGAAAAACGCCAGGGATGCAAGATTGCCTGCCCCGAGGAAATCGCCTGGCAGCAGGGCTGGCTGGACGACGATACCCTGCGGCAGCAGGCAACGCGCCTGCAAAAGTCCGGCTACGGAGAGTACCTACTGACCCTCCTCGGCGAGGGCCGACCATGAAACTGTCTGTGACCGCGATTCCCGGCCTGGTGGTGGTCGAGCCCGCCGTGTTCAGCGATGAACGGGGCTGGTTCATGGAGAGCTTTCACCAGCGCAAGTTTGCCGATGGCCTGGCCGCCCTGGGGTTGCCGCCCCCCCGGCCCTTCGTGCAGGACAACCATTCCTGCTCCAACAAGGGGGTGCTGCGGGGTCTTCACTACCAGGTACGCCCCCATCCCCAGGGCAAGCTGGTGCGGGTGGTGCGCGGCGCGGCCTTCGATGTGGCCGTGGATATCCGCTCCGGTTCGGCCACGTTCGGTCACCATGTGGCCATCGAGCTGAGCGCCGCCAACCGGCGCATGCTGTGGATTCCCGAAGGTTTCGCCCACGGTTTTCAGGCCCTGGAGGATGACACCCATTTTCTCTACAAGACGACCGATTTTTATGCTCCGGACTGCGAACGGAGCATCCGCTGGGACGACCCGCGACTGGCCATACCCTGGCCCCTGCGCGAACCCTTGCTGATCAACGACAAGGACCGCGAGGCCCCCGGTCTGGCCGCGGTCGAGGCGCACCCGGGTGCTGTAGCACCATGAATATCCTGTTCATACACCAGAGCTTTCCGGGCCAGTTCAAGCACCTGGCCCCGGCCCTGGCCGCCAGGGGACACGATGTCAGGGCCTTTGTGCTCAACACCCCCAAGGCGTCCCACTGGCAGGGAGTCGAACTCATTCCCTACAGCCTGTCCCGCGGCAACGGCCAGGGCGTGCACCCCTGGGTGAGCGACTTCGAATCCAAGGTCATTCGTGGCGAGGCGGCCTTTCGACTGGCGGAGCAGGTGAAACAAAGCGGGTTCAATCCGGACCTGATCATTGCCCACCACGGGTGGGGTGAAAGCCTGTTTCTCAAGGAAGTGTGGCCGGATGCCAAACTGGCGATCTACTGTGAGTTCCATTACCACACCCGCGGCGTTGATGTCGGGTTCGATCCGGAGTTCCCCCCCCAGGACAGCGCCGACACCTGCCGGGTGACCCTCAAGAACATCAACAACCTGCTGCATTTCGACATCGCCGACGCCGGGCTGTCCCCCACCCATTGGCAGGCAAGTACCTTTCCACAGCCGTTTCGCGACCGTATCACCGTCATCCATGACGGCATCGACACCAACGCCATTGCCCCCAACCCCGATATCAGCCTGACACTGAACAACAACCTGACTCTGACCCGCGACGATGAAGTGATTACTTTCGTCAACCGCAATCTGGAGCCCTACCGCGGGTATCATATCTTCATGCGTGCCCTGCCCCGCCTACTGGCGGAGCGCCCCGGCGCAAGGGTGATGATCGTGGGAGGGAACGATGTCAGTTACGGCGCCAAGCCCAGGGACGGCATCAGTTGGCGCGAGCGATTCATCCGCGAGGTGCGGCCCCGGATCAGCGACAGCGACTGGCGTCGGGTTCACTTTCTGGGCACCATCCCCTACCCCACATTCATCGCCCTGTTGCAATTGTCCACCGTTCATGTCTACCTCACCTATCCCTTTGTGCTGAGCTGGAGCCTGCTGGAAGCCATGAGCGCCGGATGCGCCATTGTCGCCAGCGATACCCAACCCTTGCACGAGGCCATTGCCCACGGCGATACCGGCATGCTGGTGGATTTTTTCGACAGCGGCGCCTTGACGGATCAGGTCCTGGCGTTGCTGGACAACCCCGACGAACGACAGCGCCTGGGTCGCAACGCGCGGGAATTCGCCCGCGCCAATTACGACCTGCGGAGCGTTTGCCTGCCCCGACAACTCAAGTGGGTGGATCAACTGGCCAGCGCTGATCGCAACCACTCTCTCCCGACACGGAGCACACGATGACTAACCAGAGACAAGCCCTGAATCGTACCGACCACGCCGGTCTGACGCTGGGCAGCGTGAAAACCCTCTACCATACCGCCCATATCATGGCCATCCCGGTGGTCGCCGCCGAGGCCGCGTTGATTGCCAGGGAATATGTGCTGGTGTTCGAGAAGGACGAACCCAAGGCC
>JBJHDJ010000141.1:0-6518 GCA_050486485.1 Porticoccaceae bacterium | reverse complement strand
CCGTGAACCCATCCCTGGGGGCTCGACGGCGCCGTGCCGGGCGGCGACGGTCTCGAAAGCTGGCCACCTGGGTCCTGACCTGCCATCGGTGCGGGTTTGTGTAAGTGCGCTTCGCACATATAGATAACACCCCCCTGTGCCACTCAGGGAGACAGTGTAGCTACCTTGTCAGTCCCCTGCTCCGCCTCGGCGACGACGCGGGTCATGGCCAGCACGCTGTCCGGGTTGAGGGCGATGGAGCCGATGCCTTGGGCCACCAGCCAGCGGGTGATCTCCGGGAAGTCGCTGGGGGCCTGGCCGCAGATGCCGATGTACTTGCCCTGTTTGCGGCAGGCGGCGATGGCCATGGCCATCAGCGCCGCCACGGCGGGATCCCGCTCGTCGAACTGGGGCAGCAGGCCCGAGTCGCGGTCCACTCCCAGGGTGAGCTGGGTAAGGTCGTTGGAGCCGATGGAAAACCCGTCGCACTCCGCCAGGAAATCCTCCGCCAGCAGGGCATTGGCGGGAATCTCGCACATCAGGATCAGCTTCAGGCCGTTTTCGCCGCGGCGCAGACCCTCTTTCGCCATGATGGCGCTCACCTTGCGCACCTCCTCCACGGTGCGCACGAAGGGCAGCATCACCTCCAGGTTGGTGAGTCCCATGTCCTCGCGCACCTTGCGCAACGCCCGGCACTCCAGGGCAAAACAGTCGCGAAAGCTGTCCGCGTAGTAACGGGAGGCGCCGCGAAAGCCGATCATGGGGTTCTCCTCGCTGGGCTCGAAGGCGGCGCCACCGATCAGCTGGGCGTATTCGTTGGACTTGAAATCGCTGGTGCGCACGATCACCGGGCGCGGATAAAAGGCGGCGGCGATGGTGGCGACCCCCTCCGCCAGCTTCTCCACATAAAAATCCACGGGGCTGGCATAACCCTGGCTGTGCTGGCGGATCTCGCTTTGCAGGGCCGCATCCAGGCGGTCGTACTCCAGCAATGCCTGGGGGTGAACCCCGATATGGTTGCTGATGATGAACTCCATGCGCGCCAGTCCCACCCCGCTGTTGGGCAGTTGCGCCACGGTGAAGGCCTGTCCCGGATTGCCGGCGATGAGCATGATCGGGGTGCGGGGCTTGGGCAGGGCGCCGAGATCGACGCGGTCCCGGGCGATGGGCAGCAAGCCCTCGTAGACCAGGCCCTTTTCGCCATCGGCGCAGCTCACGGTCACCTCGTCGCCGTCCCCCAGCAGGGTGGTGGCATCCCCGGTGCCCACCACGGCCGGAATCCCCAGCTCCCGGGCGATGATGGCGGCGTGGCAGGTGCGGCCGCCGCGGTTGGTGACGATGGCGCTGGCGGTTTTCATCACCGGCTCCCAGTCCGGATCGGTGATGTCCGCCACCAGCACGTCACCGGGGCGCACCGCCTGCATGGCGGCCTTGTCGCGCACCACCCGCACCGGCCCGGCGCCGATCTTCTGGCCGATGGCCCGGCCGCGGGTCAGTACCTCGCCCTTGCGCTCCAGGCGGTAGACCTCCTGCACCAGGGGATTGGCGCTGGCGTGGACGGTTTCCGGCCGCGCCTGGACGATGAACAGCTCGCCGCTGTCGCCGTCCCTGGCCCACTCGATATCCATGGGGCAGCCGTAGTGCTCCTCGATCACCAGGGCCTGGCGGGCCAGGTCCAGCACAGCCTCGTCGTCCAGGGCAAAGCGGTTGCGGTCGGCGGGACTGACTTTTTCGTTGCGGGTGCTCTTGCCGGTACTGTCGTTGTACACCATGCGCAGCGCCTTGCTGCCCAGTTGCCTGCTGACGATGGGGCGATAACCCGCCCTGAGGGTGGGCTTGTGGACGCAGTATTCATCGGGGTTCACGGCGCCCTGCACCACATTTTCCCCCAACCCCCAGGCGGCGGTGATGGTAATCACATCCCGAAAGCCGGATTCCGTGTCCAGGGTGAACATCACCCCGGCGGAGCCACGGTCGGCGCGGGCCATTTTCTGGATGCCGATGGACAGCGCCACCTGGCCATGGTCGAAACCCTTGTGAACCCGGTAGGCGATGGCGCGGTCGGTGAACAGGGAGGCATAAACATGCTTGCAGGTGGTTAGCAGTTGCTCCTCGCCGCGGATATTGAGATAGGTTTCCTGCTGGCCGGCAAAGGAAGCATCCGGCAGGTCCTCGGCGGTGGCGGAACTGCGCACCGCCACATCGGTGGCCTTGCCGTATTCCTCCTCCAGGCGACGGTAGCCCGCGATGATGGCGTGCCGCAAGCCGTCCGGCATGTCCCCCGCCACCACCCAGCCGCGTATTTCCTCCCCGGCCCGTTGCAGGGCGGCCACATCCTCGATATCCAGGCCCGCAAGCCGAGCGGCGATGCGCTCTCGGAGCCCGTTGTGGTCTAGGTACTGCCAGTAGGCCTCCGCCGTGGTGGCGAAGCCATCGGGCACCCGCACCCCCCTGGGGCCAAGCTGGCTGACCATTTCACCCAGGGAGGCGTTCTTGCCGCCCACCCGCGGGACATCCTGGCGGCCCAGTTGCGCGAATGGCAGGGTGAAGGGTTCTGTCATGGCGAGATCCTCCATTCCTTTGACAGGGCCATTGTGGACTAGAACACCGGGTTTGCCACACATGGGCGCCGGAAATTGCCATTGTCTTGAAGCGCGTCAATCACAATAAAAAACGCCCGCCGGCATGGAACCGGCGGGCGTCGGGGCCGCTGTCGCGGCGAGGGTCGGTGTCAGAAGTTGTAGCGCAGGCGCACGCCGTACATGCGGGGCTCGCCCACCCGGCCAACCTCGAGACCGGACAGCCAGTTGCCCGTCAGGTTGGTGCGGTACTTCTCCTTGAACAGATTGGTGACGAACACTGACATATCCATGGGACTGCCGGCAATGCCCTGCCAGTTCAGGTTGAGATTGACCAACTCGTAGGAGGGCAAGGTGGCCAGGGGGGAAGTGTCCTTGGACACTGCCTGCATCTTGTCGTTGTAGACATAGGTGACCGCCGCGGTGATATCGCCGAGGGCCGGGTCTACAGGCAGCAGGTAGGCCGCGGTGAGCACCAACTGGTGCTTGGGTGAATAGGGCAGGGGCTCACCCTCGGCGGTGGACGTGCCGGAGAACTGGGCGACACCCGCCGGGTACTGATCCGGTGTGGGAATGTCCAGTTTATCCACCTCGGTATCCAGGTAGGCATAGCCGGCGGTGATGCTGAAGTTATCCGTCAGCATGATGTTGCCGTCCACTTCGAAGCCCCAGATGGTGGAGGCGCCGGCGTTGAGGATGGAGGTGGTGCCCACGCCGTTGTCCCGCAGGTATCCGAACTGCACCTGTTGGTCCTGGAAGTCGTTATAGAACAGGGCGACATTGAGGGTGCCCGGGAACTGGCCGGCAAAGGCGGTCTTGGCGCCGATCTCGTAGGTATCCACCTTCTCGGGACCGTGGGTGTCCCAACCTTCGAGACTGGCCAGGTTGACACTGCCCTGGCGGTAGCCCCGGGCGTACTTGCCGTACAGCATCACATCTTCATTGGCCTGGTACTCGAGGCCGATCAGCCAGGTGGGTTCCTCGCTGCTGGTGCGTGGCCGGCGGCTTTCCGACACGGAGAAGCCCGGGGCGAAGTAGCCTCCGAACACGCTGCCGGGGAAGTAGTACACGGTTTCGTCGGTCCAGCCGCGGGTCTTGTCGGAGGTGTAGCGCAGGCCGGCGGTGAGGCTCCACTGGTCGGTCAGCTCATAGGTGCCCTGCACATAGGCGGCGCGGTTGGTGTAGCTGACGCCACCGGGAGCCTTGTAGGCGCTACCGCCCTGGGGCATGGCGGGCACGGTTGGCATGCCACCCTGGAGGGCTCCGAGAGCCACCAGCAGGTTGTTGCAGCGCCAGTCGTTGGGATCCGGGGAACGGATGGTGGACATGTCGCAACTGATGGTGGAGGGGTTCAGGGAGCCGTAGGTGCCGTTGGGCTCGCTCTTCTCGTAGTAGAGGCCAGCCTGCCAGGTGAGGCGGTCGTCGAAAGCGGTGCCCTGCAGCTGGAATTCCTCGACGAAGGTCTTCTGGTCGGTGGTGGGGAAATCCGGCGCGCCCACGGTCTGGAACAGCACATGTTGGCTGCCCACCGGCATGAGGCCGTCGGGAGTCGGCGCGAAAATGGGCAGTTGCCAGTTGGTGCCGTACAGGGCGAAGTTCTGGCGGGATTCGAATTCAGCGTAGGAAATGATGTTCTTGATGGTGAGGTTGTCGCTCACTTCCCAGGTGGTGGTGTTGATCACCTGCCAGGTCTCGATGTCACTGGTGGACCAGGGCTCGAAGTTGTAGACATCGTATTCACCAAAATTGCCGCCGGCGATGCGGCTCTGCAGGTCGCCCTCGCAGAAGGCGCCCAGGGAGCCGGCGGGATTGCAGGCAAACAGTGAATAGGGCGTGGCGTTGTTGGACGAGTCGCTGTACTTGATGATGGTGTAGTTTTCCAGGGTGTCGGTGATATCCCACACGGCGCTGGCCCGCAGGGCGGTGTAGCCGACATCGGCGAAGTGACTGGGGCCGATGTCGGAAATGTTGCGCAGGTAACCGTCGCGCTCCTGGTGGTCGACACCCAGGCGCAGACGGAAGACATCGTTGACGGGAATATTGACCACCGCCTGGCCGCGGATCATGTCGTAGTTGCCCAGGGAGACCTCGGCATAGCCCTCGAATTCGTCGGTGGGCCTTCTGGGGCTGAGCAGCACGGCGCCGCCGGTGGTGTTGCGGCCGAACAGGGTGCCCTGGGGGCCCTTCAGCACCTGGACATTCTCCAGGTCGAAGAAGTCGCCGGGGCCGGCGCCGTCACCGGACTGGGTGGTGTTGGCGCCGCGCGGGGCGATCACTTCCGCGAAATAGACACCCACCGAGGAGGTGGTGCGCAATTCCTGGGAGAAGCCGCGGATGGCGAAGTTGGTGGTGTCGGCGCCGAAGCGGGTGTTGGCCACCAGAGACGGTGTGTAGGTGGCCAGGTCGCCGGCGTTGAAGATATTGGCGTTGTTGATCTGTTCCTGGTTGAGAACCGTCATGGAAATGGGAACATCCTGCAGCCGCTCCTCGCGGCGACGGGCGGTGACCACGATTTCTTCCAGCTGGAAGGCGCGGCCTTCCTGGGCGAAAACGGGAGCGGCGAAACCGGTTCCCACCGCCGCACTGGTCAACAGAATAGAGCTGTAGAGCGCGCGTCTTTTCATCATTGGTACCCCTTGTTGTGTAATACGATTTTTTCACGACCACTGTCGAGGTTACCGGGCAGGCGATTGGTGGCTTGCTGTTGGAGGGTGATTCCCTGTTTTTCTGACAGCTTTCCGTGCCTGCATGAGGTATGTTCTCGGCCGGTAACTACTCAGCGCCACCGGAGTCTAGCCCAAAAAAACTCCCTTGGGAAAACTTTCAGCCTAAAAAAGTCGGGATTGTCAGCTACCTGTCAGGGAGAGAAATGGCGATTGGGATCCCCCGGCGGCTAGACTTGTCAGGGGTTCCTGGTCCTTGATGCCGAGGCCGTGAAACCGTGTAATGACCGCTGACCGGCAACAATAACCACGGAGTCTCCCCATGAAGCTATCCTTCGCGATGCCCCACCTGATGCGCCTCAAGGCCATGAACCAGCAACCCTGGGAGACGGCCGTGACCGGCGCCGACCAGACCCGGCTGGCGCGATTCGCCGAGGAGGTGGGCTACGACATGATCGCCGTGCCTGAGCACCACATCATCCCGCGCTCCCATGTGGAATTGTCCGGGCCCCACTATTTCAGCGCCACCCCCGCCCAGGGCTATTTCGCCGGGGCGACCCAGCGCATCCGCATCAATTCCTGTATTACCATCCTGCCACTGCAGAACCCCATCGTCACCGCCAAGGCGCTGGCCACCATCGACTGGTTGAGCAGCGGGCGCATCGTCACCACCTTCGCGGTGGGCTGGCTCAAGGAGGAGTTCGATCTGCTGGGTGTGCCTTTCCACAAGCGCGGAGAAATCGCCGATGAATACCTGGCGGCCATCGTCGAGCTGTGGACCCAGGAAGACCCGGTGTTCGAGGGCAAGTATGTCTCGTTCCGGGATGTGGCGTTCGAGCCCAAGCCGGTGCAAAAGCCCCATTTGCCGATCTGGATGGGGGGCGACGCCGACCCGGTGCTGAAACGCGCCGCCCGCCATGCCAGCGGCTGGTGGCCGTTCCTGACCAAGCCGGGTGATATCGCCGCGCGCATCGACTTCATCAAGTCGCAACCCGAGTACGATGGCCGGCCCTTCGAGGTGATGTATGGGTTGGGCACCAGCCGGGTCGGCGAAGGTCACAAGGTGCAGGACGATCCCAGGGCGCGCCCGGGCATGTCCCGGCAGGAGATCATCGATCGGCTGAGCGAATTCAAGGCGCTGGGTGTCACCATGAGCGCCGTGCCCATTCCTCCGGTGACATCCCTGGAAGCTTACGAAGACTATGCCCGCTGGGTGATCGAGGAGATCAAGCCGGCACTGCAATGACCCCCGCTACCCGGCGGGATTGATTTCCAGCGATTCCCCTCGCCGCCACTG
>JBJHDJ010000140.1:0-6524 GCA_050486485.1 Porticoccaceae bacterium | reverse complement strand
GTAATGGGCCGTAGCCAAAATTTCGCCACTATCAACCAGGCATGCAAATAGGTATCCATACCTATTTGCATGCGCGCCCCGGAAATGCTGGCGGAATTGCGTCGAATTCCTGGTATTTCCGGGGCTTGCATTGGCCTACGGCCAATGGCGGCACATCCCTGTGCCGCTTATTAACCCAACGATAATTCGTGCCGGGTTAATATTGAAGATCACCCCAGCCGGGCAGGAGACTCGAATGCCGATCAGAACGCCGCAACCCAAACAGCATGAGGTGACACCGGAATCCACCTACCTCAACCGCCGCACCCTGCTCAAGAGCCTGGGATTTGGCGCTGCGCTGGTGGCGGGAACCGCCCAGGCGAGCCTGCTTGAGCGCCTGTTACCGTCCCGGGGTGATGTGCCGTCCGCGCCGCGGCGCGCGCTGGAATTTCGTGCGGACAGCGGTGACCACGAACTGGTTTTGACCCCGGAGGACAAGGCCATCAGCCACAACAATTTCTACGAGTTCGGCACCGGCAAGGGCGACCCGCTACGCAATAGCCAGGGGCTGATTACCGAGCCCTGGACCCTGAGGGTGGAGGGCGAAGTGGCCAGGCCCGGGGTGCTGGATGTCTGGGAGCTGATGGCGGCTGGCGGATTGGAGGAGCGCATTTACCGGCTGCGCTGCGTGGAAGCCTGGTCCATGGTGATCCCCTGGATCGGGGTGGAGCTGGGGCAGGTGCTGCGCCGTTTCGAGCCCACCAGCCGGGCGAAATTCGTGGCGTTCCAGACCCTCTACGACCCGGATCAGATGCCCGGGCAGCGCTCGCCGCGGCTGGGGGGTGGCATCGACTACCCCTATGTGGAGGGATTGCGTATCGACGAGGCCATGCACCCACTCACCCTGCTGTCCCTGGGTATGTACGGCAGCACCCTGCCGCCCCAGAACGGCGCCCCGGTGCGCCTGGTGGTGCCCTGGAAATACGGTTTCAAAAGCATCAAGTCCATCGTCTCGATCCGCCTGGTGGAGGAGATGCCACCCACCACCTGGAACCTGATGGCGCCCCACGAGTACGGTTTTTACGCCAATGTGAATCCCGAGGTGGATCATCCCCGCTGGTCCCAGGCCACCGAGCGATTCATCGGGCCCGGCGGCCTGCTGGATATGCGCCGCCAGCCGACACTGCCCTTCAACGGCTATGGTGACGAGGTTGCCGGGCTTTATGCCGGTATGGACCTGCGACGGTTATATTGATTTAGCCACATTCCCGTAGGATGGGTTGAGCGCAGCGATACCCATCTTACATTGCACATTTCCCTGTATGTTGATGGGTATCGCTGCGCTCAACCCATCCTACACTTGCTGCTACTTATGCCCTGTGTTTCCTGTGCAGAGCTGTTTTATCAGGCCCGCTGGCCGGTGAACGGGAAGGAGCCCATGAAGCCCGCCTTCACCTTCCCCTCGATGCGGTCGTTCTCCACCTTGCCGGTAAAGGTCAGGGTCATCTTCATCGGCTTGGTGATCTTGCCGGTCCAGGCGATGTTGCCACTGGCGCTGTCGTAGGTCACCGATTCCAGCGGTGTGGTGTTGTTGTCGCCACTCAGGGAACCCCCCAGCGCGCCATCGACGGTGGCCAGGTTGAGCTGGCTCTCCATGGGTCCGGTGGGACCCTTGATGGTGATGGCCCAGTCGCCATCCACCGAGGCGGGCGCGGACGCCGAGGCCGCGCTTTGCCCCGCGGCCTGTTGCGCGGCCCTGGCCCTGATTGTCTCCCTGCCCCTGGCGTTGACATAGGCGGGCAGGGTATCCCAGCCGCGCACCGTGGAGGTCGAAGACAGGGAGGCGTTGTCGAGGTCGATGTCCCACTCGGGGATGCGCTTGAGCAGCTCCTCGAAGACCACCCTCGCCTCCAGGCGGGCCAGCACATTGCCGATGCAGGTGTGGTTGCCGTAGCCGAAGGTGATGTGCGGGGCCTCGTGGCGGTGAATATTGAAGCGGTCGGGATCGGTGAACACCCGGTCATCGTGGTTGGCGGAGCCCACCAGGAACAGGATGGCGCTACCCGCCGGCACCGTCTGACCGTGGAATTCGGCATCCTTGGCCACATAGCGGGCGACATGTGGCCCAACGGGTTCCAGGCGCAGCACTTCCTCGATGGCGTCGGGAATCAGGGACGGGTCGGCCACCAGTTCGCGGCGCTGGTCGGGATGCTCGGCCAGTGTCTTGCAGGTCCAGCCGATGAGGCGGTTGGTGGTTTCGTTGCCAGCCCCCGCTAGCACCTGGAACATGGTGATCAGCTCCGCGCGGCTGAGCTTGCGCCGCGTGCCGGTCTCGTCGGTGAACTCCACCTGGAGCAGCTCCGTGGTGACATCGTCCGAGGGGTGCTTGACTCGCCAGTCGATGTACTCCCCGAAGCTCTCTTCCATTTGCAGGCCTTCCCCGTAGTCCCGTGGCTTGCCTTCCTCGGTGCGCATGCGGTCGTCGGTAATCTGTCGTACGGTCTGCAGATCCGACTCGGGAATGCCCAGCAGCATGCCGATGACCCGCATGGGAAGCTGGCGGCCGATATCTTCGATTACATCGAATTCGTCCCGACCCACCAGGGGGTCGAGCACCTTGACGGTGAAGTCTCGCACCATGGATTCCAGGGCGTTCATGCGCTTGGGGGTGAACAGCCGCTGGACGATCTGCCGGTACATGGTATGCACCGGCGGGTCGGTGAAAATGAAGGTGCCGGGGGGGACGGGTACATTCTGCTGGATCATTTCCAGGATGCCGCCGCGACCGGAGATGAAGGTGGCCGCGTCCTGCAGGCCGCGCCGCACATCCGCATACTGGCTTACCGCGTAGAAATCGTACTCCGGGTTGTAATAGAGAGGCGCCTCGTCCCGCAGGCGGCGGTAGGTGGGATAGGGGTTCTTGACGATATCCCGGCGATAGGGGTCGTAGTAGACAGCGGTGGTGTCCATGGCGATGCTCCGGCCTGTTATTGGTGTCACGATGTTGACGCCAATGTGGGGGTGGCGTCAAGGGTGAGTGATTGAATAGGTTCAGGCCTTGCGGGGTTTGACCCGGAGTATCAGTGGATAGCAGAGAGCGGTGAGGCCCAGCAGGGTGATCCACACCAGGTCGTAGGAGCCGGTGGTGTCCCGCACCCAGGCCGCCAGTGGCACCGATACCGATGTCCAGCTGAAACTGAAATAGCACATGCCGGCCACCAGGCCGAAGGCGCGAGGGCCGAACTGACGACTGACGATGGCCGGCATCAGGGCGAGAAAGGAGCCGGTGGAAAAGCCCAGGGTCACGGACAGGAACATCAGGCCTGAAAAACTAGGACCACTCAGGGCAATGAACAGCGTGGCCGCCAGGCAGAGGCTCACCAGGGTGTGCACCGTCCTGTGGTCGAGGAGATCGCACAGGTAGCCCACCACCACCTTGCCGAGGGCGCCGGTGACGGCGATGGCGGACATCACGAAGGCCGCTTCCCGGGGGGCGATTCCCAGATCGAGGGCGAACAGGGCGAGATTGGAGGAGATCACCGCGCCGGTGAGGATCAGGGGCATTAGACTGATGATCAGGGGTAGAAAGTCGCGGCTGCGCAGCACGGTGGCCACCGTCCATTCGGGGTGTGGAGCGGGTGGCTTTCCAACCCTGTCCTGGGCCTGCTCCGTGGCGGCAGTGACCTCGGAAGACAACGGTGTGGATTTGTGGTCTGGGCCGCGGATAAACAGCGCCGCCATGGGCAACACCAGCAGCACGGTGGCGGCGGCCAGCATCATGTGTGTCATCTCCCAGCCCATGGCGTCCTGCATGCGGGTGACCAGGGGCGGCAGGAAGAAGCCGCCAATGGAGGTGCCGATGGCCACAAGGCCCAGCGCCAGCCCGCGCTTGCGGGTGAACCAGCGCATGATCAGGGTCTGGGCGGCGAGGGGGCCGGTGAGCACCAGCCCGAGGCTGAGGATGGTGGCGTAGATGGCGATGATTTGGGGCATGGAGCCCGCCACCGCCACCAATAGCAGGGAGGCGCCATAGGCGACCACGCCCACCATCACCAGGCGGTGGGCGGAAAACCGGTCCAGGGCCTTGCCCACCAGGGGAGAGATCAGCGCCTGGCAGAGATTGCCGGCCATCAGCGCCAGCATCACCTGGCCGCGGCTCACTTCGAAGGTGGCCATCCACGGACTCACCCAGAAGGCGAAACAGTAGCCGTACAGGCCGATGGTGAACCCCTGCAGCAGCATCAGCGCCACCAGGACATTCCAGCCCTCGAACCAGGGAAACGGGTTGCGAAGGCCGCGGGCCTTTGACTGCCTGGCTGTATCCGCCATGGTCCGAAGATTCCTTGTGGTGATTGTTATGTCAGGTATGAATAGCGCTGTTAGTCCCAATGGCACTGCTTTAAGCCATTTCGGACTTCGTAGCCCGGTCGGCATCCCGGGGGAGCGCTTTCGAGACACGCCGTAAACCCATCCCTGGGGGCTCGACGGCGCCATCCCTGGCACCGACGGTCTCGAAATCGCTCCCCCGGGACACCGCCCTACCAGCGTAGAGGGGCTTAACTCAGTGCCATTGCTGTTAGTCCAGCATGTTTTTCCCTCTCCCATGTGGGGTGAAGACCAGAATGAGGGGGAAGCGGCTGGGTCGCTTGATTGCTGGCGCAATCGCCCTCTCCCCGGCCCTCCCGCATGGGGGAGAGGGTGGAGACCGTGCCGCAACGCTCAATTCAGTGCCATTCCATGTCAGTCGAAGTAAAGACCGCGGGCTTTTCGCGGTCCCCACGGTTGGGTCGGTACATGGGTGGCGAGGTCTCGAACCTGTCGCACCGCGACCGGGAGAAGAGGTTCATGAGATCGCTACCCGCCAGCCTTCGGCGGCCCGGCGAGCAGCGTCGCCGGGCCGCGCGGGTGGATCAGGAGGCGCGGATGCCGATGGCCTTGATCTCCATGAACTCCTCGATGCCCTCGAGACCCCACTCGCGGCCGATGCCGCTCTGCTTGTAGCCGCCGAAGGGCAGGTCGCCGGTGATGCTCACCCCGCCGTTGACGCTGAGGGCGCCGGCGCGAATGCGCTTGGTGATATTGAGGGCGCGCTGGGTGTCGCCGATCACCACGCCGCCGAGGCCATAGATGCTGTCGTTGGCGATGCGGATGGCGTCCTCGTCGTCCTCGTAGGGGATGACCACCAGCACCGGGCCAAAGATCTCTTCCTGGGCGATGCGCATGTCGTTGGTGACATCGACGAAGCAGGTGGGTTCGACGAAGAAGCCGTTGCCCTTGTCGGGGCGGGCCTTGCCACCGGCCAGCAACCGAGCGCCTTCCTGCTGGCCAATCTCGATATAGCTCAGCACGCGATCGAGCTGCTTCCTGGAAATCACTGGCCCCATGATGCACGAGGGCTCGTCATAGAGGCCCCACTTGTCGGCGAACCCGGCGTAGGCCATCTCCAGGGCCTTGACCGCCTCGTCGTAGCGGCTCTTGGGCACCAGCAGGCGGGTGGGCATGGCGCAACCCTGGCCGGCGTGGAACACCGCCATGGAACCCATCACCACCTGGGCGAAGTTGGGGGCGTCGTCCAGCACCAGGAACACGGATTTGCCACCCAGTTCCAGGAACACCCGCTTGAGGGTGTCGGCGCCGTTCTTCATGATCAGCTTGCCCACCGCGGTGGAGCCGGTGAAGGAGACCAGGTCGACACGGGGATCCTTGGTGAGCATTTCCCCGGCCATGGCGGGATCGGCCGAAGTGACAACATTGAACACGCCCGGAGGCAGGCCCACCTCGATGGCCAGCTCGCCCATGATGCTGCCCATCAGCGGGGTGTCGGGGGCCGGCTTGAGCACCACGGTGCAACCCGCCAGCAGGGCCGCCATCACCTTGCCGACATTGACATACAGCGGCACATTCCAGGGGGTGATGGCTGCCACCACGCCAGTGGCCTCGCGGATCACCAGGCGCTTGGTGTCGAAGCCGCCCTCGTTGCGGATGCCGCGGTCGTCCTCCCAGGTTACCTTCGGGAAGCATTCCAGGAGGCCATCGAAGCCACTCAGGGCGCCATCCACCTGGGCGCGGGCCGCGGCGCCGATGGCGGATCCGGCCTCCAGGCGGGCGATCCTCACCAGCCGCTCGCGGTTGGCGTACAGCAGGTCGCGGTACTTCTTCATCAGCTCGAAGCGGTATTCGTGGTTGCGGGACCAGTCGGTGTCGTCGAAGGCGCGGCGCGCGGCGACGATGGCGGCGTCGACATCCGCGGCGGAGGCATCCGCCGCCCTGCCCACCGGCTCTCCGGTCCAGGGGCAGATGTTGTCAAAGTATTTGTCGCCGGATGCGGGGCGCATGGCGCCGTCGATGTAGAGCAGTGCGTCCGAAAGTTTTTCCATGTCATGATCCTCTGTTCTGTCGTGGTTCGGCGCCAGGGGCACCGGTCTGGTTGGTGTGTCGATCAGGTGTGCTGGCCGCTGGCGTGGCGGGCGGCGATATAGCCCCAGGTGTAGGCCGGGCCGATACTGCCGCCGGCGCCGGGCTCCACTGGACCCATCACCGAGGCG
>JBJHDJ010000139.1:0-6532 GCA_050486485.1 Porticoccaceae bacterium | reverse complement strand
AGGTCTCCCGGGTGACGGGGTGGCGGTAGTCCACGCCACGGCGATGCACCGGGTCATGACGCCAGCGGCGGGCGTTCTTGAGGTGCACATGACTGACGCCACGGGAGTAGTGGGGCCGATGGTACCTGCGATCCACCAGCACGATATGGCGCTGGTGCCAGTGGAAAGTGCTGAAGTAGAACACCGGGCGCACCGGCACGGGACGACCCCAGTAGATCACATGGTGGCTGTGGAAGCCCACCGGCGCCCACCAATGGAAAGAGGAATACATGGGCCGCCACCAGCTGCCGTACACCACCACCGGGTCATAGTAGGGCACATACACCACTTCCCGGCGGGGGGGTTCGATGATGATCACCTCCCGGTCGCGGTAGGCATGGACATGATCCCTGGAATGCAGGTGTCCGGCGGCCCAGGCCTCGTCCCGCAGGCGCTGGATGGAGTCCACCACATCGGCCTCCTGAAGCAGCCAGGCGTCGCCCACCGCGTGGGTCCACTCCGGGTTGCGGTACATGCGCTCAAGCACATCGGGAAACACCACCAGGGACTGTATGCTGGGCTCCCAGCCCATGCGCTCGGCGCGGCGCGCCGCCTCGTTGGGGTCGATACCGGGATGGGCGCGCACCCAGCGGGCCGCCTCCTCCACTTCCAGGGGGTAGGTGGCGGCCATCAGCACCTGACTCAGCAGGGCGTCGGGATACAGGGCCACGGGCGCCAGCAGGTTATCCAGCTCGCGGTTGGTGAACAGCCTATCCTGGTAGTTCGCGGCCTGGTAGTCCCTGGCCTGGGATGGAATGGCCAGCACCGCCAACAGCAGCACCGCCAACAGCGCAACGCAACCCCTGTTACCGCACACCATGTCAGCCCCCCGGCGCGATGCGCCTTGTGGTGATGTCTCCACGACAACGATGTCTCCACAACAACTGTGTGCAAGCGTCGCCGCGGGTGAGTTTCCGTGGGCGGGGGTGTCAGTGGTACCAAGGGTCGCGGCGGCAGTCAAGCCCGGAGCGAACATCGGTGGCCGTAACCACAACCCTGCCGCGGGTTCATATCCACAGTAACGGGCCTGGGGGCCATTGGTGTACAGATGCCGTCACTGCGTACGGGAACACAGCTCCTGACCGGCGGATCGCGGACAGCAAAAAGGCGGCCAAAAGGCCGCCTTGGGGTACCGCATGGATGGCGATCAGCCCAGCTTCTCCTTGATGCGGGCCGCCTTGCCGGACAGCTCCCGCAGGTAGTACAGCTTGGCCTGGCGCACATCGCCGCGACGCTTGACGGTGATGCTGTCCACCAGCGGGCTGTAGGTCTGGAAGGTGCGCTCCACGCCCACGCCGTTGGAATTCTTGCGCACGGTGAAGGCGGAGTTGAGGCCACGGTTTTTCTTGCCGATCACCACGCCTTCATAGGCCTGGAGCCGCTCGCGGTTGCCTTCCTTCACCTTCACCTGCACCACCACGGTGTCGCCGGGGGCGAAGGGGGGGATCTCTTTCTGCATCTGCTCTTTTTCGAGAGCGTCGATGATGGGGTTCTTGCTGCTCATGGTTTGCTCCTCATGTGTCGGTTGTGGTGGCACGCCACCTTGTCGAGTAGCGCCGTACCGAGAGGATGGGGGTTCAGTGGCCCTCGCCCCCATCGTCAGCCGGCTTGCGGCGGGCCGGAGCGTCGTGCTCCAGCGCCGCCAGTAATGCCCTTTGCTCCGTATCGAGCGCCAGGCGGTCAAGCAATTCCGGGCGCCTTGCCCGGGTTCTCGCCAGCGACTGCTCCAGCCGCCAGCGGCGAATGCGTTCATGGTTGCCGGACAGCAACACTTCCGGCACCGCCAGCCCCTGGTAATTCTCGGGGCGGGTGTAGTGGGGGCAGTCCAGCAGCCCCTCCGCGAAGGAATCCTCGCGGGCGGAGTCTCCGTGCCCCAGGGCGCCGGGAATCCGTCTCACCAGGGCATCCATCAGCACCATGGCGGGGAGTTCACCGCCGCTCAGCACATAGTCGCCGATGGACCACTCCTCATCCACCTCCAGTTCGATCAGCCGCTCGTCGATGCCTTCGTAGCGGCCGGCGACCAGCACCAGATTGGCGATCCGTCCCAGGTACTCCACGCCTCGCTGGTCGAGCACCCGCCCCTGGGGGGACAGGTAGATCACCTTCACCTCGCCAGCCTCTGCCTCGCCAGCCTCGGCGGCGGCCCAGTGCCTGGCCTCGGCGATGGCGCCGCGCAGGGGCTCCACCATCATCACCATGCCGGGACCGCCACCATAGGGGCGGTCGTCCACGGTGCGGTGACGATCCCGGGCGTGATCCCGGGGGTTGAAACAGGCCAGGGTCCACAGCTTCTGGTCCAGGGCCCTGGCGGTGATGCCGTGATCCGCCACGGCATCGAACATCTCGGGAAACAGGGTGACCACGGCGATTCGTTTCATGGGCAACGGGTTCCCGGCAATTCCGTCCTGTCATCCACCGCAGCCAGCGCTTCTGCTGCCAAACCGTAGGATGGGTTGAGCAAAGCGATACCCATCGCTTCCAGCGCCCATGCCATGCACGAGCCCGCCGTCTCCAGCCTTTTCATGGGTATCGCTTCGCTCAACCCATGCTACCGGGTGTCGAAATCCGGGTCCCAGTCCACCCTAATCAACCCAGCCTTGGTGTCCACCTCGACGATGAAGTCGTCGACAAAGGGGATCAGCCGCTCCAGGCGGTCGCGGCTGGCGTTGTCCCCGGTCACCACCATCACATCGTTGGCGCCAGTTTCCATAAAGCCACTGACCACCCCCAGGGAGGCCTCTTCTCCCTGGAAAACACTGACCACCCGCATACCCTGCAACTGGTGCCAGTAATATTCCCCCGCTTCCGCCACCGGAAACAGGGAGGCCGGCACCTGGATCTCCCGCTGGCAAAAGGCCCTGGCCTCCTCGCGGTCGTCGACGCCCGCCAGATGGGCCAGAAAACCCTTGGCGGCGGTGCGGAACTGGTCCACCTCGACCTTTGCCAGCCCACCCGGCATGGCCAGCCACCAGGGCTGGTAGTCCATGATGTTGCTCTCCGGGTCGGTGTAGGAGTGGATTTTCACCCAGCCCCTGACACCGTGCACGGTGGTGATCTTGCCAACAGTGACCAGATCGCCCGGGGACTCTTCGCTCCGGGAAGCCGTTGGCCCCGCCACCATGGCTGCTGTTTCCCGCGGCCGTCAGGCCTGCTGACGGGCAGCCTCCTGCACCAGCTGGCCAACCCGCTCGGAGGTGGTGGCGCCCTGGCTGATCCAGTAGGTAACCCGCTCCAGGTCAACCCGCAGACGCTCCTCGTTGCCGCGGGCGATGGGGTTGAAGAAGCCGACGCGCTCGATGAAGCGGCCATTGCGGGCGTTGCGGCTGTCGGCCACGGTCAGGTGGTAGAAGGGACGCTTCTTGGAGCCACCACGCGCTAAACGAATCGTTACCATGTACTTTCTCTTCGTGTGTTTACTGTACAGTGAAAAGCCATATCACAGGGGGCGGCCCCGGAATCTGCCATGGGGTCCCCGGAAAGGGGCGCAATTCTACGCCAAAGCCTCGGCAAATGAAACAGGCGAAAACAACAGCTAGTGTCTCAGCTTGAAACCTGGTGATGGTTGGCGGGGGTGTGGTGTCGGTATTGGGGGGCGTCTGGCAACAGGATGTTGCCAAACGAGCCTGTACAGGGATGTGCGCTTGTTGGCGCACCCCCAATACCGACACCACACCCCCTCGCGCCTACAGGGGATTTTCAAACCGAGGCACTACCAAACAACAAGGTCCATGACCGCAATCGCCCCCTTGTCGAAGCCAGAAACCTGGTCGATGAATTACACTATGCGCGGAATCCATCGACACAGGAATCATGATGAGCCAACCGGCACCACATCCAGCCTTTGAACTCCTGCGCCGCCAACCGGTGAAATCCCTCAACCTGGAGGTACAGGAGTACCGCCACCGCGCCACCGGCGCCCAGCATATCCACCTGGAATGCGACTCGCCGGAAAATGTCTTTCTGGTGGCGCTGCGCACCGTACCCGAGGACTCGACGGGGGTCGCCCACATTCTCGAGCACACCGCCCTGTGCGGCAGCGAGAAATACCCGGTGCGGGATCCGTTCTTCATGATGATCCGCCGCTCTCTTAACACCTTCATGAACGCCATGACCAGTTCCGACTGGACCGCCTATCCGTTCGCCAGCCTCAACCGCAAGGATTACTTCAACCTGCTGGATGTCTACCTGGACGCGGTGTTCTTCTCCCGCCTCGACCCCCTGGATTTCGCCCAGGAAGGTCACCGCCTGGAGTTTGCCGAACCCGACAACGGCGATTCGCCCCTGGTGTTCAAGGGAGTGGTGTACAACGAGATGAAGGGCGCCATGAGCTCTCCGGTGTCCACCCTGTGGCACACCCTGGGCAAGTACCTGTACCCCACCACCACCTACCATCACAACAGCGGCGGCGACCCGGAGTGCATCCCGGATCTGACCTACCAGCAACTCAAGCACTTCTACCAGACCCACTACCACCCCAGCAACGCCGTCTTCATGACCTTTGGGGACATCCCCGTGGCGACGATCCAGGAACGCATCGAGGATCAGGCCCTCGGCCGCTTCCAGCGTCTCGAGGTGGATATCGCCGTGCCCGACGAAAAGCGCTACCTGGCGCCCGTCAGGGTGGAGGAGGCCTACGCCTTCGACGAGGAGGCCCCCGCCGAGGCCAAGACCCATATCGTGCTGGGCTGGCTGCTGGGTCACGCCACCAACCTGATGGAATCCATGGAAGCCCACCTGTTGTCCAGTGTACTGCTGGACAACAGCGCCTCCCCCCTGCTGCAGGCGCTGGAAACCACGGAGCTGGGCAACGCGCCCTCCCCCCTGTGCGGACTCGACGATTCCCAAAAGGAAATCTGCTTCGTGTGCGGCATCGAGGGCAGCGAGCCGGACCGCGCCCGCGCCTTCGAAGACCTGGTGACCGGAGTCCTGGATACCGTGGCGCGGGAGGGCATTCCCAAGGAGCAGGTGGCCGCCAGCCTGCACCAGCTGGAATTGCAGCAGCGGGAAATTACCGGCGACAGCTATCCCTACGGCCTGCAATTGCTGATGACCGCCCTCACCAGCGCCACCCACCGGGGAGATCCCATTGCCCTGCTGGATCTCGACCCGGTGCTGGAAACCCTGCACCAGCGCATCCGCGATCCGGAGTACATCAAGGGCTTGGCGCGGCGCCTGTTGCTGGACAACCAACACCGGGTAACCCTCACCCTGAGACCCGATCCGCAGCTGTCGGCGCGGCGGCTGCAGGCGGAAATGGCGCGCCTCGCCGCCATCCGCGATCGCCTCGGTGAAGCGGAGCGACAGGCCATCGTCGAGCAGGCGCAAGCCCTCGAGGCGCGCCAGGCGCGCAAGGACGACGACAGTATTCTTCCCCGGGTGGGGCTCGACGACATCCCCCGGGAGATGGCCTGGATCAACCCCGCGCAAACCCTCACCCACCCCCTGCCCCTCACCAGTTACGGGGTGGGCACCAACGGCCTGGTGTACCAGCAGGTGATCCTACGCCTGCCGGCACTGGGGGAAGAGGAACTGGACCTGCTGCCGCTGTACGCCAGCGTGCTCACCGAACTGGGGGTTGGGCAACAGGACTACCTGGCCACCCAGTTGTGGCAGGCGCGGGTTTCCGGCTCCCTTGCCGCCAGTGTCAGCGCCCGCGGCACCCCCCACCACATCGAGCCCCTCGCCGGCCACCTGGTGCTGTCCGGGAAGGGGCTGGCCCGCAACCAGCAAGAACTGACCCGTCTGATGGCGGAAACCCTCGAGGCGGTGCGCTTCGACGAACTGGACCGCATCCGCGATCTGGTTTCCCAGCGCCGCGCCCGCCGCGAAGCGTCCATTACCGGCAGCGGTCACTCCCTGGCCATGCTGGCCGCGGCAAGGGAACTCGGCCCCGGTGCGCGACTGGCCCACCGCTGGGGCGGCCTGGCGGGCATCAGCCGGCTGCGCTCCCTGGACAAGTCCCTGGAGGACCGGGAACAACTGGCGACCCTGGCCGCGCGCCTGCGGGCCCTGCATGAAAAATTGCTGGAGGCGCCACGGCAGTATCTGGTGGTGGGCGAGACGGAACGGCTCGACGCCTGCGGGGAGACCATCATCGGCATGTTCCCGGCGACACCGGGCACGCCGCCGGACACCACCCTGGTGGTGCCCCCCGGCGAGGGCAAGGCCGCCAGGGCCGCCTGGAAAACCAGCACCCAGGTGAATTTCTGCGCCGCTGCCTACGGCACCGTACCCAGCGCCCACCCGGACGCCGCCCCCCTGACGGTGCTGGGTGGCTTTTTGCGCAACGGCTTCCTGCACACCGCCATCCGCGAGCGGGGTGGCGCCTACGGTGGCGGGGCCAGCCAGGACAACCACAGCGGCGCCTTCCGCTTTTTCTCCTACCGGGATCCCCGTCTGGAGGAGACCCTGGCGGATTTCGACGCCGCCCTGGACTGGTTGCAGCGGGACGACCACGGCTGGCAACCGGTGGAGGAAGCCATCCTCGGGG
>JBJHDJ010000138.1:0-6561 GCA_050486485.1 Porticoccaceae bacterium | reverse complement strand
TACCGGAAAATGCTGGCGGCGGGCGTCAGATTCCACGCCCCGGTCACCCAGTTCCCCGGCGGCATGAAAGCCACCTATGGCCGCGACCCGGATGGCAATGTCTTCGAGTTGCTGGAGAGAAGCTGAGCCCCAGGCGGCGCGGTTCCGCCTCGGCCCTCATGACCCCGACGGCGGATTGCCTGGCAAGCTCACGCCACTGCCTGGTTGACCGCGGCCACTCAGATGGACTTGCCGGCAAAATCCCCGGGGCCGTGGCGTTCCGGCAACTGTTCCTCCGGCTCGCCGAAGGTGCGGTTGACGATGCGGCCGCGGCGGTAGGCGGGCCTGGCGAACACCTGTCCGCGCCAGCGCTCCACGTTCTCATAGCGGTGCACCTGGAGAAACTCCCCGGCGCCGTAGATCTCCCCCGCCTGCAGGGTGCCGTACCAGGGAGCGATGGCCATGTCGGCGATGGTGTAGCGGTCCCCGGCGATGTATTCCCGATCAGCGAGCTGGCGGTCCAGCAGGTCCAACTGACGCTTGACCTCCATGGTATAGCGGTCGATGGCGTAGCGAATCTTCTCGGGGGCATAGGCATAGAAGTGGCCAAAGCCACCCCCCAGGTAGGGGGCCGCCCCCACCTGCCACATCAGCCAACTGAGGGTTTCGGCGCGAGGAGCGGGCTCGGCGGGCAGGAACTCGCCAAACTTCTCCGCCAGGTACAGCAGAATGGCGCCGGACTCGAAGACGCGCACCGGCGCGTCGCCGGAGCGGTCCACCATGGCGGGGATCTTGGCGTTGGGGTTGACGGCCACGAAGCCACTGGAGAACTGCTCCCCTTCGAGGATGTTGATGGGCCAGGCGTCGTATTCGGCGCCGCCGTGGCCCAGGGCCAGCAGCTCCTCCAGCATCACCGTGACCTTGACCCCGTTGGGGGTCGCCAAGGAATACAGTTGTAGCGGGTGCCTGCCCACTGGCAGCTCCCGCGGGTGAGTGGCGCCAGCCACGGGGCGGTTGATCCGCGACCAGTTGCCACCCTCCCCCTTGTCCCAGGTCCACACCGGGGGGGGCGTATAGCTATCGGACATGATTGCTCCTGATGCAACGGGCGGGGCGGAGATTCCCCGCCCCGGATGAAACCGCTAGCCGCGGCGGAAGATCTGGCCGCTGTCGAAGCGGGAGATACGCCAATCACCATCACCGTCGCGCTTGCACTCCATGCCCACATCGGCGACCGCCAGGGGGTCGCAGTAGTCGGTGAAGGGTGGGGTTCCGGTGGCGGCGAAGAAGATCAGCAGAAAGCCCACCTCGGCCTTGTCGTCGCCGACGAAGGAAATGCGGAAGTTGGAAATGATATGGCGCATCACCGGCGCCCCGCCTTGGGACTCGAGGCGCTCCTTGCGCTCCTGATAGAACTTGGCCACCTCCGCCACCCCATCCCGCCAGGCGCCGCCCACATTGTAGCGGATGTCGTCGGCGAGGATATTCGCTTCGGTGATTTTCAGGCCGTCATTCTGGTCCAGCTCATCGCCCCACTCGTTGATCACCTGCTGGATGGCGGCGATGGCCGCCAACTGGTCCGGGTTGAATTTTGCCACGAATGTTCTCCTTGCTGTTCAATGAGATTTGGCGGTTTGCCAGACTTCACAAACACTGCCCGCCAGACTTTCCTATACTACCCAGCAAGGCTGTAACCTCGCAATCCAATGTGTCCTGAATCCCGCATGCCAGACCCGCGGTCAGCCAGGGATATTGCTTCGCAGGTATTCCTCGGCCTCCCGCGCGATTTGTTCGGCGGTCTCGGCCCGCTCCTTGCAGTGCTCGACCCAGGGACGCCCAGGGTGAAGCACATCCCATCGCGGGCGCAAACCCGCGTGCCTCCCGCCGCCGGGATCGTTGTTTCCAAAGCCATCAATCAGTTTATTCCATAGAGGGCTAAACTTGGCAATTAGCAATGACTCCCCCAAGGGGATCCAAATATCATCAACCGTGAGGAAGCGGCAGTAAAAATCCTGAATATCCAGGTTATGCGCGTATTCAATGCTTTTGGCATGCTTTTTTAACCTGTCGTACAGCACCCTACCAGGCGGCGAATCCAGGTCTCCTCCCTTTCTGGCCCCCTTGGGCACCGCCTTTCCAATATAAATCGGAACCTGATAGGCGCCATCACGGTTAAGTTGGGCAATCAAGCCATAACCGTGAAAATCCCCGGTGTAGTAAATGGCATAGATGCCAGCCCCCTCAAACACTTTCAGCTCAGCAAGTCCGATGACGGGCCGCCTCAACATGGCCAACGCCACACTTTCTCCCAAGTGGCGCTTGGCGAGTGGATTGAAGGGTACTATTTTTTCATCTCTCATGCGCGGTTCGACTTTCCATGGCGCCGGCAATGTCTGATCTCCGTCTCGGCGATACTTTCCGCGACCGATCCGGCAATTCGGCGAGCGAGTGACACGGGTACCGCATTTCCCAATTGACGCATGGTTTCTGTCCAGGATCCATGAAACACATACCCATCGGGAAAGGTTTGCAATCTCGCCGACTCGCGCACCGTGAAATATCGGACACCGCCATCGTCCATGACCATCATGTTCTCTCCACCAGGAACACCGTGATCTCCAGCCTTCAAGGTCTTCGCCGGCAGGTCTAGCGGACTTCCTGTATGCCCCTTGTAGGATTTTGCTCCGTCTTGAAACCCATGATTTCGAAAAAGTGAGGAATGGTTCACACGCGGATCCGGCAAATCCGCCAGCGCATCCCTTACAGTCCGCCAAGGGCGCGCGTCCTGGGGCAGGAGCGACGACGCGAGACTCCTTATTTTCCTGTCCAGCCTGGCTGGATACTCGGGCCGCAGCGTCCGTGGCACACGGTGTCGGTCCCAGTACTCCCCCGTAACCCATTGCGCATGCAACAACGCCTCGTAAGAATGCGAAGGCTTGGGGAAGGACCACTCGACACCTAAATCAGAGCGGAATCCGACGATGAAGACCCTTTCGCGTCTTTGCGGGACCCCATAATCAGCGGCATTGACCAATGTGGGTACCACATTGTAGACAAGCCCTCGGCGTTGATTGCCAGCCGAGGTTTTTTCTTCCTGAAGGCCCCGCAAGTGCTCCATCCAGGTCTCGCGCGACCTTCTAATAACTTCCGGAAATTCTAATTGCAGTAAAATGTACTGAAAATAATTTGCAAAACTGGATCTAGTCAAACCCTTTACATTTTCAATGATGAATGATTTGGGCTGCAACCTCCGAACCAGCTCGACGGTGAACGGGAACATGTCTCGATCGTCGCCATATGCCTTGTGCTTCCCCCCCATGGAAAATGGCTGGCACGGCGGCCCCCCAGCCAGCAAATCCACGCCTACGGGGATGGCGGACCAATCGAAATTGCGCACATCCCCTTCCCACAACGGCCAGTCTTGCACCAGGGGATAACCCAGTTTCTGGTTTTCCCGGATGGTGTCGCATGCCCACTTATCCCACTCAACCACCACTAGCGGCTTGAACCCAGCCAGGGATACGCCCATTGCCAGCCCACCAGCGCCCGCGAAAAGCTCGACGGCATTCATGATCAACCTCCTTGCTCCTTGAGAAAACTCCCTACACTTGCAGCCACACGATCGAGATTGGACAATTCGCACTCCCAGACAATCAACACACGCCAACCCAAATCCCTCAGCCTCTCCTGGGCATGCTTATCCCTGCGTTTGTTCGCTTCCAGCTTCGGCCCCCAAAAACTCAGCTTTGACTTGGGCAAGCGGGCAAGTTTACATCCCTCATGCCTATGCCAAAAACACCCGTGCATGAATATCACGGATCGTCTTGACGGAAAGACCAGATCAGGGGTGCCGGGAAGGTCCTTGACATGCAGGCGATAGCGAAACCCCATGCGATGCACTAGTCGCCGCAGCACCATTTCCGGGCTTGATCCCGTACTTGGAATGCGCGCCATCCTCCTGCTTCTTTCCTCGCGAGACAGTGTATCCGTCAAAACATGGGCATCCTGGGTTGATCATCCCCACAGCCTCCATGGCAATGTTAAAAATCATCCATGACACGCATGAAACCAGAGTTTTCCCCTGAACGAATTCCCAACCACACCTCGGACGGCAGACACGCCATCACCTCCCCTGGTCGACATGCATGTCAGGGGTTCCTACCTCACCCACACTTCGACTCCCCGCAATTCAGACAGGTCATGCAGCCGTCCATCAGGATCATCGCCTTGGTCATGCACTTGTTGCACAGCTGCGCGCCGGCGGGATAGGGGCTGGCGTCGGCGTCCACCTTGACCATCTTGCCCTCGAACGCGGCGCGCTTTTCCTCCATGATCCGGCGCTGGTGATCGGAGATTTCCGGATCCTCGATCAGGCCGATGCTCTTCATGTGGGTTTCCAGGCAATCGCCGATCTCCGCCACCAGGGAGGGCATGAACTTGCCGCCCTTCTTGAAGTAGCCCCCCTTGGGATCGAACACCGCCTTCATTTCCTCCACCAGGAAGGTGCAGTCGCCACCCTTGCGGAACACCGCCGACAGTACCCGGGTGAGGGCCACCACCCACTGGAAGTGATCCATGTTCTTGGAGTTGATGAACACCTCGAAGGGACGGCGCTGCTCGTGGTCGGTGCCCGGGTTGAGCACGATGTCGTTGATGGTGATGTACAGCGCGTGGTCGGTGAGGGGCGTCTTGATCTTGTAGGTGGTGCCGTGCAGGGTTTCCGGGCGATCGACATTCTCGTCCATCTTCTGCACGGCGCGGTCGAGCTTGTCCCGGGCGGCGGCCGCCGCGGCCTGCTCGGCCTCGGCGCGGGCCTCGGGGGTGATTACCTTGTAGCGAACGATTTTCTTATCCAGTGTGACAGTCATGGTCAGAATTTCCCGTAGTAGCCTTCTTTGAGGGCATCGAACAGGTTGGCGGCGGTGTGGGTCTCGCCGTCGTATTCGATCTCCTCGTTGCCTTTCACCTCGACGACGGAGCCGTCCTCCAGGGTGAACTGGTAGATGGTGTTTTCCAGATCCTTCTCCTTCACCAGCACGCCCTGGAACGCCTCCGGGTTGAAACGGAAGGTGGTGCAGCCCTTGAGTCCCTGCTCGTAGGCGTACAGGTAGACATCCTTGAACTCGTCGAAGGGGAAGTCGGTGGGGATGTTGATGGTCTTGGAGATGGAGGAATCCACCCACTTCTGGGAAGCGGCCTGCACATCCACATGCTGGCGCGGCTTGATGTCCTCGCTGGTGACGAAATAGTCCGGCAGTTGTTCGCCGGGTTCCGTGGAGTAGGGCATGGCGTGGGCGTTGATCAACTCCCGGTAGGCCAGCAGTTCATAGGAAAACACATCGACCTTTTCCTTGGATTTCTTGCCCTCGCGGATCACATTGCGGGAGTAGTGATGGGCGAAGCTGGGCTCGATGCCATTGCTGGCATTGTTGGCCAGGGACAGGGAAATGGTGCCGGTGGGGGCGATGGAGCTGTGGTGGGTGAAGCGGCAACCCTCCTCCGCCAGCTTCTCCACCAGGCCCTGGTCGACAGTGGCAATGCGCTGCATGTAGCGGCTGTAGCGGGCGAGCAGCACCTTGCCTTTCACCCTGTCCCCCACCTTGTAGCCGTCGGTCGCCATTTCCGGGCGCTGGCGCAGCAGGGTGGCGGTGATCTCGAACTCCTCGTCCATGATCGGGGCCGGCCCCTTTTCCCGCGCCAACTCGAGGCCGGTGCGCCAGCCGGACATGGCCATCTCGCGGCTGACCTGTTCGGTGAACTCCAGGGATTCGGGGCTGCCGTAGGGCATGCGCAGCATGGTCATGGTGGAGCCGAGGCCCAGGAACCCCATGCCGTGGCGGCGCTTGCGGTAGATTTCGTTGCGCTGCTGTTCCAGGGGCAGGCCATTGATTTCCACCACGTTGTCCAGCATGCGGGTAAACACCGACACCACTTCCCGGTAGGCATCCCAGTCGAAACGGGCCTTGTCGGTGAAGGGATCGATGACGAACTTGGTGAGGTTCACCGACCCCAGCAGGCAGCTGCCATAGGGGGGCAGGGGTTGCTCGCCACAGGGGTTGGTGGCGCGGATGTTCTCGCAGAACCAGTTGTTGTTGAGTTCGTTGACCTTGTCGATAAGGATGAAGCCGGGCTCGGCGTAGTCGTAGGTGGAGGTCATGATGACATTCCACAGCTTGCGGGCCTGCACGGTGCGGAAGATGCGGCACGCCACCCGGCCCTCGTCGTCGCGCACATACTCGTTGGCGTCCGGGAAGTCGCGCCACACCACCTGGCCCTCGTCGTGCAGGTCGAAGGTGCCGGAGGCAGCCTCCTTCTCGGTGATGGGGAAGCAAAGGGCCCACTCGCCATCTTCCTTGACCGCCTGCATGAATTCCTCGGTGATCAGCAGGGACAGGTTGAACTGGCGCAGGCGGCCGTCCTCGCGCTTGGCGCGGATGAAGTCCACCACATCCGGGTGGCTGACATCGAAGGTGCCCATCTGGGCGCCGCGCCGCCCCCCGGCGGAGGACACGGTGAAGCACATCTTGTCGAAGATATCCATGAAGGACAGGGGGCCGGAGGTGTAGGCGCCGGCGCCGGACA
>JBJHDJ010000137.1:0-6571 GCA_050486485.1 Porticoccaceae bacterium | reverse complement strand
AGCAGCCCCGAGCTGGCGTGCAGCGCCATGTCCCACCACCAGATCTTGTCGTAATAACGGTGAATCTCGCCCAGGAAAAGCGCGGCAAAGACAAACAGCACGGTGAGGATCTGGAATTCCGCGGGGATATGGATCTGGTAGTGGCGCCCCAGCACCATGGGGATCAGGGTGACGGTGATGATGGCGCTAATCAGGAAGGCATGAATCCAGTGGCCCTCCCAGATCACCACCACCAGTTCCAGGGCGAGAATCACCAGCAGAAAAATCACCAGATAGCGGTGTATGCGTTGCGCGCGGTCGGGCATCGGCGACGGCTCCAGGTTTGAGGTAGAGAGAGGTTCAGGAGGGGCTGTCGCCGGCCCTGGCATTGGAGGAGGTCCGCGAGGCCTGCACCCAGCGCCCGCTGATCAGTAGTTCCAGGGGCTGAAAGCGGTTCTTGTAGGACATCTTGGCGCAGTTCTTGATCCAGAACCCCAGGTACACGAAGGGCAGGCCGGCCGCCTTCGCTTCGTCCACCAGGGTCAGTACCGCCAGGGTTCCCGGGCTGCGCTGGCTCTCCGCCGGGTCGAAATAGGTGTAGATGGCGGAAAACCCGTCGTCGAGCATGTCCAGCACGCAGCAGCCGATAAGCCGCCCGTGGTGGCGAAACTCGAGAAAGCGGGTGGCGCCTATGCCGTTGCCGAGAAAATCCAGGTATTGCTCCCGGGACGGGGGGAACATGTCGCCATCCTCGTGGCGCTGAGCGATATAGCTTTCGTAGAGGGGATAGTGTTCGGCGGGGTCCACCCGTGTGGCCACGCCGATATCCAGATCGGCATTGAGACGCAGGCAGCGTCGCTGCTGGCGGTTGGGGGAAAAGCTGGCCACCGGAATCCGCGCCGGAATGCAGGCGCTGCAAGTGTGGCAGCGGGGTTGGTAGTAATAGCGGCCACTGCGCCGGAAGCCCATGCGGTTGAGTTGGCTGTAGAGGTCGACGCCAATGGCGCTTGCCGGGTCGACAAAAGCCGTGGTGGCGTACCGGTCCGGCAGGTAGCTGCAACCGTGGGGCTGGGTGTAGAACAGACGGATTTTGTGCAGATCCGGGGTAAAGTCTCGGGTCATGAACGCATGCTCTGTGCCGGGCTCAGCGTGCGGAAGCCATCAGTGATTGGTCTACGACACTAGCACAGTTAGCGACGCTGTAAAATCGTTCTCGCACGGCCAGGCCAGTGTATCGTCCCGGTGGTTGGCCAGCACCGCGAGAAATTCCTCGCGGGACACGGCTTGCACTCCCAGGGATGCCAGGTGGGGGTTGGGAATCTGGCAGTCGATCATGCTGAATCCATGGCGTGCCAGGGTGCGGGACAAGGCGATGAAGGCGGTCTTGGAGGCGTTCGGCTCAAGGCTGAACATGGACTCGCCGCAGAACAGCCCGCCGACCTGGATACCGTATAGCCCTCCCACCAACTTACTGTCGCGCCAGCACTCCAGTGAGTGGGCAAACCCCGCGCGGTGCAGGCGCTGATAGGCGGCGACCATGGCGGGGGTGATCCAGGTGCCCGAAGCCCGCTGGCGGGGCGCGGCGCAGGCCTCGATCACCTCACCGAAAACCCTGTCGGTGGTTATCTGGAACGACCCCCTGGCTAGGCTTTTGGCCATGGTGCGGCCGACATGTTCGTCACCAGGCCGCAACAGGGCGCGGGTGGCCGGTGACCACCACAGCAGCGGCTGACCCTGTTCATACCAGGGAAAAATACCCCGCCGATAGGCGTCCAACAGGGTCTCCACCCGCAGGTTGCCGCCCGCCGCCAGCAGGCCATCGGGTTCCCTCAGGGCCGTTTCCGGAGGGGGGAAAACCGGATGGCTTTCATCCAGATACGGCAGCATCGCAGGGTGCGCGACCCGTCAGCCCAGGTCGTCGAGGAATTTTTCGGCATCCAGGGCTGCCATGCAACCGGAGCCGGCCGAGGTGATGGCCTGGCGGTAGACATGGTCCGCCACATCTCCGGCGGCGAACACCCCCGGCACGGAGGTGGCGGTGGCATTGCCCTCGGTGCCGCTCTTGATGGTGATGTAGCCGTTAACCATGTCCAACTTGCCGGCAAAAATGTCGGTATTGGGCTTGTGGCCGATGGCGATGAAAACCCCCGACAGGTCTATTTGGCGGATGGTGTCGTCCAGGGTGCCGCGGATTTTCATGCCAGTGACCCCTGTGTCGTCGCCGAGCACCTCGTCCAGGGTGTGGTTCCACAGCAGGGTGACATTGCCCTTTTCCGCCTTGTCGAACAGCTTTTGCTGCAGGATCTTCTCCGCGCGCAGGCTGTCGCGGCGGTGCACCAGCACCACTTCGCTACAGATATTGGACAGGTAGAGGGCCTCCTCCACGGCGGTGTTGCCGCCGCCGATCACCGCCACTTTCTGGTTGCGGTAGAAGAAGCCGTCGCAGGTGGCGCAGCCGCTGACGCCCTTGCCCATGAAAGCTTGCTCGGATTCGAGGCCCAGATACTGCGCGGAGGCGCCGGTGGCGATGATCAGGGCGTCGCAGGTGTAGCTTTCCATGCCCTCGAGGCGGAAGGGGCGTTGGCTCAGGTCCACATTTTCGATATGATCGAAAATAACTTTTGTATCAAAGCGTTCTGCGTGTTTTTGCATGCGGTCCATTAGGTCAGGGCCCTGAAGGCCCTCCACATCACCGGGCCAGTTGTCCACATCCGTGGTGGTGGTGAGCTGACCGCCCTGTTGCATGCCGGTGATGACCACCGGGTCGAGATTGGCGCGGGCGGCATAGACGGCGGCGCTCCAGCCGGCGGGTCCGGAGCCGAGGATGATCAGGCGGTGATGCTGGGGTGAGGACATGGGACTTCCTTTTGTGATGAACAGGCTAGGTGGTGAGTTGAGGATATTGGTGCCGGCAATGATAAGGGAGAGGCGTCATTGATAAAACCGACATTTATCAATGCTGTCTATAGCTGGGGTTTATGGATGGACTGGCTATTCAACCGCCAAGCATTACAATAGCAGCCGCGACGATAAAGGGACCGGACATTGGCCAAAAAGCAGACGAGGGACAAGCCCGCCACAACCTTACTGTCCAGCGACCGGGGGCGCCTGATCCTGCGGGAGGGCGCGCTGATCGGCTGGCTGTTGGTGAGCCTGTGCCTGATGATCGCCTTCCTGACCTACTCGCCGGAGGACCCCGGCTGGTCACACACCGGCAGCCCCGGCGAAATCCGCAATGCCGCGGGCAGCGTGGGCGCCCAGGTGGCGGATATTTTCTTTTCCCTGTTCGGCTACATGGCATTTCTCTTCCCGGCGTTGCTGGCCCTGCGGGCGTGGAATGTGTTCCGCCTGCGCCGCGAGCAGCCCGAGCCCTTCGACTGGATCATCTTCACCCTGCGCTTCGTCGGCATCGCCCTGGTGATGGCCAGCGCCACGGCGCTGACCGCCATGCACCACGGCGACAGTGGCGCGCACCTGCCCTTTGGCGCCGGGGGCTTGATGGGAGACTCCTTCGGCGAGGCGGTTACCGCCGGCTTCAATCACCTGGGGGGGACGTTGATCCTCATTGCCGTGTTCCTGTTCGGCGTGACCATTTTTACCGACCTGTCATGGTTCGCCGTGATCGATGCCCTGGGCCGCTGGAGCCTGCAAGGCTGGGACTGGACCCTGACACATGTGGTCAGCTACCGTCGTGCAAGGGAAGAGAAACACAGCGCCGAACAAGCCCTGCGACAGCGCCTGGAGACTGTTGGGCAGAAACAAAAGCGCAGTCAGGAACGCACTGAGCCAACCATCCAGGTGCCCGCCAGGGCTCCCGAGCCCAGCAAGCGGGTGGTCAAGGAAAAACAGGCAACCCTGTTCAAGCACGATCCCAGCGCCACCCAGTTGCCACCCCTGAACCTGCTCGACGAGCCGGACCAGCACAATGACCGCGGCTTCTCCAAGGAATCCCTGGAGGCCATGTCCCGCCTGCTGGAATTGAAACTCCAGGATTTTGGCATCAGCGTCGAGGTGGTGGAAGTGATGCCGGGCCCGGTGATCACCCGCTTCGAGATCCAGCCAGCCCCGGGGGTGAAGGCCAGCCGTATTTCCAGTCTGGCCCGCGACCTGGCCCGCTCCCTGGCGGTGGTCAGCGTGCGGGTGGTGGAGGTGATTCCCGGCAAATCCGTGGTGGGCATCGAGATACCCAACGAGCACCGGGAGATGGTGCGGCTCAAGGAGGTACTGTCCTCGGCGGCCTACGAGCACGCCAAGTCGCCCATCAGCCTGGCTCTCGGACACGATATCTCCGGTCAGCCGGTGATCGTCGATCTGGCCCGCATGCCCCACCTGCTGGTGGCGGGAACCACCGGCTCCGGCAAGTCGGTGGGTGTCAACGCCATGCTGTTGAGCATCCTCTACAAGGCGTCCCCGGAGGAGGTGCGGCTCATACTGGTGGATCCCAAGATGCTGGAGCTGTCGGTCTACGACGACATTCCCCACCTGCTGACCCCGGTGATCACCGATATGAAGGACGCCGCCAGCGGCCTGCGCTGGTGCGTGGGGGAGATGGAGCGCCGCTACCAGTTGATGGCGGCCCTCGGGGTGCGCAACCTGGCGGGCTACAACCGCAAGGTGGAGGAGGCCATGCGCGACGGCGAGCCCATCGTCGACCCCCTGTGGCGACCCGATCCCATGGACGGCGTGTTCGCCGACGAGCAGGCGCCAGAGCCGCCCACCCTCGGCAAACTGCCCTATATCGTGGTGGTGATCGATGAATTCGCCGACATGATGATGATCGTCGGCAAGAAAGTGGAGCAGCTTATCGCCCGCATTGCCCAGAAGGCCCGGGCGGCGGGCATTCACCTCATTCTCGCCACCCAGCGGCCCTCGGTGGATGTGATCACCGGACTGATCAAGGCCAATGTGCCGAGCCGCATCGCCTTTCAGGTGTCATCCAAGATCGACTCCCGAACGATATTGGATCAGGGCGGCGCCGAGCAGCTCCTGGGCCACGGGGACATGTTGTACCTGCCGGTGGGCACCAGTGTGCCTATGCGGGTGCACGGCGCCTTCGTGGACGACCACGAGGTGCACCAGGTGGTGGCGGACTGGAAGGCGCGGGGCCAGCCCCAGTACCTGGAGGACATCACCGACGAGGGCTCGACATCCTCCATTCCGGTGCCGGGCTACAGCGACGGCGACAGTGGTGGCGGTGACGACGATCCGGAAAACGACCCCCTCTACGACGAGGCCGTGGCCTTCGTGCTGGACAGCCGCAAGGCGTCCATCTCCTCGGTGCAGCGCAAGCTGCGGATAGGCTACAACCGCGCCGCGCGCCTGATCGAGGCCATGGAAATGGCCGGCGTGGTGTCTCCCATGAACAGCAACGGCAGCCGCGAAGTGCTGTCACCGAATCATCGAGGTTGATTGCGATGCGTGTCCTGACGGTTATTGCCCTGCTATGTTTTACCGTATCGGCCGTCGCCAATGGCGGGGGAGGCTCGGCACCCAGCGCTTATCCCCTCGACTATTCCCTCGATCATCCCCTCGAAACGGGAGCGGTTGCTCCCCGCGCCGTGCCCGACAAGCCCGACGATGTGGCGGAGCTGGGCGCCCGGCTGTCTCCCATGGAAAGCCTGTCCGCCCGTTTCACCCAGACGGTGACCTCCGCGGATGGCTATATCCTCCAGGAGGCCACCGGCACCCTGGCGGTGGAGCGTCCCGGCAAGGTGCGCTGGCACAGCGAGGAACCCTTCGAACAACTGGTGGTGTCCGATGCCGAAACCCTGTGGCTCTACGACCCGGATCTGGAGCAGGTCACGGTGCGGCCCTTCAGCGCCGATATCGGCCGCACCCCGGCGGTGCTGTTCATCGGAGAGGTCAGGGATCTGGCGCGCGATTACCGGGTCAGCGCCGAGCGCCAGGCCGGCCTGGTGCGCTACTGGCTGGAACCCCGCGGCCAGGACGCCCTCTATGAGCGGATCGCCCTGGACTTCGAGGGACAGACTCCGGTGGCCATGGCCCTGTGGGACAGTCTCGGCCAGGCCACCCGCATCGGTTTCAGCGACGTGCGGGTGAACGCCGAACTGGATCCGGCGGGGTTCCACTTCACCCCACCCCCCGGGGTGGACATTCTCAGCGATGAGTGACCTGTTCAGCCGCACCGTTTACCAGCCGCTGGCGGCGCGCATGCGCCCCCGCAACCTGGACGAGTTCGCCGGGCAACAACACATCCTCGGCCCCGGCAAGCCCCTGCGGGAGGCCATCGCCAAGGGCCAGTTGCACTCCATGGTGTTCTGGGGGCCGCCTGGCGTCGGCAAGACCACCCTGGCGCGGATGATCGCCCACTACGGCAACGCCCACTTCGAAACCCTGTCGGCGGTGCTCGCCGGGGTCAAGGACATCCGCGCCGCGGTGTCCCGCGCCGAGGAGGAGCGGGATGTGCGCGGCCGCCGCACCATCCTGTTCGTCGACGAGGTGCACCGCTTCAACAAGGCACAGCAGGACGCCTTCCTGCCCTTCGTGGAGGACGGCACCGTGATCCTGGTGGGCGCCACCACGGAAAATCCCTCCTTCGAACTCAACAACGCCCTGCTGTCCCGCTGCCGGG
>JBJHDJ010000136.1:0-6622 GCA_050486485.1 Porticoccaceae bacterium | reverse complement strand
TTTTTGGAGGCTGAGGGATTATCGTAGTCATCGGCGCACTTGCTGGGTGAGGGTTTCGTCGCCTGGCATTTTGCCAAATCACACAGCAAGTTGCGCCCCTTCCTCAATTCCCACCCCTGCGATGCCAAACCTTAACCGGGAGTTAGGGGCTTTCCAACCGCCGCCAATGCACGGCAACGGGCTGTGGTATAAACCCCTGAAACCGAACAGGACAACCCCATGGCCAACACCATAAGCGGCGACCGGGAGCCGCCGCTGCTCGGCACCCTCTACGACTTCGTCACCGGCGACGAGGATGCGCGGGTGTGCAAGGACATTCCCGAGGAGAACTGTCACCACCAGCCCCGCAACTATTTTGCCTACCTCGGCGCCAATGTGTTCAGCAAGATCGCCGACGAACTGTGCAGCGCCAGGTTGATCTTCCCCTGGCTGCTGGGAGCCCTGGGGGCGCCGGCGGCCTTTGCCGGCTTTCTGGTGCCAATCCGCGAAGCCGGGGTGCTGCTGCCGCAATTGCTGGTGGCGGCCTGGATCCGCCGGCTGGCGCTGCGCAAGTGGATGTGGGTGCTGGGGGCCGCCCTGTCGGCGGCGGCCATGCTGGTGCTGGCCGCCAGCCTGGGGACCCTCCGTGGCACCCAGGCTGGTGTCGTGGTATTGGGGCTGCTGGTGTTCTACAGCCTGGCGCGGGGCATCTGCTCGGTATCCGCCAAGGATGTGCTGGGCAAGACCGTGTCGAAAACCCGGCGCGGCTCACTGATGGGGTTGGCCGCCAGCCTCTCCGGCGCCGTGACCCTGGTCATCGGCCTGTCCCTTGGGATGGTCAAGCTGGGGAGTGGCCTCGGCCTGTTTGCCTTGCTGCTGGGGGGCGCCGGCGCGGGCTATCTGATCGCCCTGGCCTGCTTCGCGCTGATCCGCGAAGCGCCGGGGGCCACAGAGGGTGGCGCCAACGCCATCGCCACCGCCTTCAAGTCCCTGGGACTGGTGGTGACGGACAGTGCCTTCCGCCACTTCGTGATCGCCCGCGCGTTGCTGCTCAGCATCGCCCTGTCGCCCCCCTTCTATGTGCTGTACGCCCAGGGCCACAGCATCGATGTGGCGGGCCTCGGGGTGATGATCGTCGCCAGCGGCCTGGCGAGCCTGGTGAGCGCCCCTCTGTGGGGGCGTTTCAGCGACCGCTCCAGCCGCGCCGTGATGGCCGTCAGCGCCTTGCTCAGCGGATTGATGGGCGTGGGATTCTTCGCCCTGGTGGCCAGCGGCCTGCACCGCTTCGACAGCCTGTGGGAGACCGGTCTGCTGTTCTTTCTGATCGCCGTGTTCCACGGTGGCGCCCGCATCGGCCGCAAGGTCTACCTGGTGGACATGGCCAACACCGACAACCGCGCCACCCTGGTGGCGGTGAGCAATACCCTGATCGGGGTTTTCATGCTGGCGGCGGGCGCCATCGGAGTGCTGGGGGACCTGTTCAGCGTGGCGGCGGTGATCGGGGTACTTGGGGTGGTGTCACTGGTGGCCGCCGGCTACAGCCTGGGGCTCAGGGAGGTGAGTGGGGTTTGAGATCGCGGCAGGGGCCATGCGCGGCGAAACCCATCGGCTGGGATGTTGGCGGGTTTCGCTGCGTTGCTGGGCCACTGGCTGCCTACTTCCTCTGCCACTGGCCGTTGGTGCGCACGAACTGCCCGGCGGGGGTGCGCTCGATGGCCTTCTGGGCGGCCAGCAGCTCCACATCGCGGATGGCGATGTTGTTCTGGCTGGCGATACGCTCGTACTCGGCGCGGCGCTGGCGGTTGATCTCGTTCACCAGGGCGGTGACCTCCGCGGTGGGGGTGTGGACGGCGGCGATATAACCGGTGGCGGTCTCGCCCACCAGCCCCTGGTTCTTGGCCTGCTGGAGATCCAGCGCCCACAGGGCGGGACTGACCACCAGCAGGGCAAGGAAAGCGGTGCGAAGAAGGACTTTGTTCAACATGGCTGTGATCTCGTGTTGGGGTTCAGTGTCTCGTGGTTTGCCGCCGAACTCAGAAAAGGTCGCTACCCTCGGAGAACAGGCTGTCCAGCTCACGGTCCACCTTGACGCGGATTTCGTGGTCGATCTTGACATTGAGGTTGATGGTGATGGGCTCGGTGGGCGCCTCGACCCGCACCGTGGGGCTGCAAGCCGCCAGCAGTGGCAGCAACAGCAGCCAGGCCCCAGTCCTTGTCAATCTGTTCATGGTCGATCCTCTGTATCAGTGATTCATGGGGCCGGCGCCATGGCAAGTCCACCTGGCCTTCAGCGTCGCAGTCTGTCTTCAAGGCGCCGGATCACATCGTCGGTGAGCTGCAGGGCGCGCAGCAGGTTGAACAGGTTTTCCTCCACATTGATATTGAAGTTGACCGCCTGCCCACCAAATTCATCCGGGTTGCGACCCGCCAGATTCAGCCCCAGCATCAAGTCGCCACTGGGAACGAAGCTGGCGCGCGCCGCCAGGGTGTCGTACTGGAAATTGCGCAGCAGCCTGAGGGCGATATCCAGTTGCTGATTGCCGGAGGCCACCGCGTTTCCAGCCGCTCCACCATCATAAACGATTGTGCCACCGGGCTGTTGACTGGCCAGCTCGCCACCCTGAATGGTCAGCCCCTCGGGGCCCAGCAGCACGGGCAGGCGACCGCTCAGCACGCCGCTGCCGGACAGGCCGTGATCGGCGTAGAGGGCGAAGATTTCCGACAGTTGCCAGTCGGACAGCACCAAGTTGAAGGCGGTGGCGGTGATGGGCACGCGGACTGCGAAGGGCGCCTCCAACCGAGCGTCGCCGCCAAACAGGCGTGCCTCGAAGCTGGCCACCGTCCAGATGGTTTGCTCCAGGGACGGGGAAGGCATCAGGCGCACCCTGGCATCGATGCCGTCCACGCGCACCCCGGCATTGAGGTGCCCCACCCTGAGATGAATATCGCCAGCGGATTGCCAGTGGCCAGCCTCCACCAGCTCACCCTCGATACTGACTTGCTCCAGGGCAAAACCCCGCAACAGCCCCGCCATGCCGGCGACATTGAAGCCCAACCGCTGGGTGGCGGTCAGGGGTTCACCGCTGACCCCGTCCATGTTCCTGTCCAGCCGGTAGCGCAATTGTCCCGTGCCCTCCGTCAAGGCCAGGGGCAGGTCCAGGGGCAGGATGGCCCCGGCGGTTTCCAGCAGACGGGGCAGGTCGCCGGCGCGGCCATCCAGTGACAGTTGGTAGCCACCGTCCGCCGCCAGGCTCGCCCACCACTGGCCACGCATTCCGATGCGCGCCTCATCCACCTCCCCGGCCAGGGTCCAGGCTCCTTCCCGTTGACTCACCGTGCCCCGCAAGCGCGGCGCCAGCAGGGGCTGGGCATGGCGATGGAGGATGGCCTCGGCATCCAGCCGGGCGGCGATTGCACCGTCGCTGACCGTCAGATCGGTGGCCTCGGCCTCCACGGCCAGGTGCTGGCCCTCGGGACCCAGGTTCAGCCTGGCCGTGGCGCTGGCCAGGGACAGATCCGCGCCCCGCAGCAGCACCGGTTCCCCCGGCAGGACTTCCAGATGGAAAGGCGCCCCCTGGCGCCAGTCCACGAAGGATTCCGGCAGGGCATCGCCAAGGCCCGGCACCTCCCCCTCGACCACCAGGGGGCGGTCGACATGCAGCTCCAGGGCTCGTGGCGTGCCCGCCAGCCGGTAGCGGAGTTGGGCGCGCACCTCTCCCAGGTTGGGGTCGGGCCACGCCAGGCGGTGGCGCGCCGAACCGGCGATACCGGCATCTAGCAGCCAATCGATCAGTTCTCCCGAAACCCGGGCGGGCAGGCTCAACGCCAACCTCAGGCGGCTCTGGCCTGACACCGGCGGCAGTTCCGCCATGGGCATGGCCAGGGAGTGGCCCGCGGCGGCAAGGGTTTCCAGGGCCGCCACCAAATTGGCGTGATCCGCTTCCCCCCGCAGGGTCAACTGGAGGCTCTCGTCCGAGGTGTGAACTTGGGGGGTGGAAGGGGACAGTGACAGTGCGAGATTGGCCACCAGGCGACCGGCACTGCTGATTGCAACGCTCAGCGCCAGCGGGCTGTCGCGGCGGCTGGCGACCTCCACCATCGCCAGCAGGCTGTCGGCGGCCGGGGAACCGTCGGCGCCCTCCAGCTCCCGCAGGGTCAGGGCGGCATCCAGGTCGTCCCCCGCCAGGCGCCAGTGGCTGCCGGTGATGCCCAGCAAACGCTGGTCCGGCAGGCGAAGGGTGGCGGACAGGTCCCGCACCAGCAGGGTGGACACCGGCAGGGAAGCCAGCCAGGCCTGGGGCAGCAGGGGGGCGATGGCAAGCTCGGCGGGCGCGCGCTCATCCCTGTCCACCGACAGGTCGAGATTCAGCTTGGCATGGCCAACGGTGACGCGGTCGATGGTGCCGTTGAACAGGCGCCACCACTGATAGCCCACATCGACCCGCTCCAGTTGCAGGTCGAAGGGGATGTCGTCGACGGCGCCGCTGGCCCGCAGATCCTGGATACGCAGCCGGTTGAAGCGCCACTGCACTTCGCTGGTGGCGAGGGCGTCCACCCCATGGGCGGCGAGATAGCTTTCCAGGCGCGGGGTGACCAACCCGGAAAACTGCCAGGTCAGCAGGCCCACCAGCGCCGCCAGCAGCAGCGCCAGGATCGCCAACACCAGGGCCAGCTTGCGCATCATGTCACTCTACCGTCCTCGCCGGGTTGTGCCGAAGAGCCACCGCCGGGGGTGGCGGTTCGGGCTGGCGGCCAGGGGGGCATGGCCGTCGTCCGTTGTACTCTACCCGGTTGTTTTGACAAATGGGAGAAACACACGACAAATCCCGTGGCGGCTGTCATTAAAGGGCACCTCTATTAATTGGGAGCAGCCTCTGGCTTTCAGGCGGGTCCGCAATCAAGGCGCCACTTCGCAGGCATGCTGATGGCCTGTCGAGAAGTGGCAACGCGGAGTGCGGATCCGCCTGAAAGCCCCGTAGGGCGCGGCCTGACAGGCGCCAGCACGGCGTTGGCTTGCTTGCCAAGGACAACCAGCCTTGCCCTGCGCAAGCCGCCTTGCGCTGACGCCTGTCAGGTTGCGCAGAGACCACTCTCAATTAATAGAGGTGCCCTAAAGCCTTTATGCTATCGTCGTCATGGCCATGCCAACCGAGGCATGCGCCACAATAAAGCGCTGCAGGCCAGGGGTACCCGTACAGCAATGACCAGCGACACACCGAAAGAAGGGGTCATCGACCCTCACCGCCCGATCATAGACCCCCATCTGCACCACTGGGAGATTCCGGCGATACCCGGCCTGCCCATGCCGCCCCATCGCTTCCTGCTCCATGAGGCCCTGGCAGCCGTGGCGCACAGCGGCCACAACATCACCCACAGTGTGTTCGTCGAATGTCACGCCATGTACCGCGCCGACGGCCCGCCCGAGTTCGCCCCGCTGGGGGAAACCGAGTTCGCCAATGGCATCGCGGCGATGAGCGCCAGCGGCAGCTATGGCCCCCGCCGCCTTGCCCACCGTATCGTCGGCAGCGCCAATCTGACGCTGGGGTCGGCGGTGAGACCTGTGCTGGAGGCCCACCAGGCGGTGGCTGGAGAGCGGTTCCGGGGCATCCGCCTGCCCACCGCCTACAGCGCGGCAGGCCTGTTCGGCCGTCCCTGCGATCCGGACAATCGCGGCATCATGCTGAGCCCGGCATTCCGCGATGGCGCCCGGGTGCTCGCCGAGATGGGTCTCAGCCTCGATGTGTGGTGCCTGCACACGCAACTCGCGGAATTGACCGACCTGGCCGATGCCCTGCCGATGCTCACCATCGTGCTCAATCACCTCGGCACCCCGGAGCGCCTGGGGGCCTATGCCGGCCGCGAGCAGCAGGCCTTCGAGGAGTGGCGCGACAGCATCCGGGCGCTGGCGCGGCGACCCAATGTCTTCGTCAAGCTGGGAGGACTCGGCATGGACATTACCACCATGGTGGGCAGCCACATCGGCTGCGCGCCATCCGAGGCGCTGGCCACCGAGTGGCGACCCTTGATCGAGACCGCCATCGAAGCGTTCTCTCCCGAGCGCGCCATGTTCGAAAGCAACTTCCCGCCGGACAACGCCGCGGGCAGTTATGGCGCCACCTGGAATACCTTCAAGATCATCGCCCAGGGTTGCTCGGAGCCCGAGAAGGACGCGCTGTTCCGGCGCACGGCGGCTTCCGTCTACCACATCGCCCTGGACGATGCTCCCCTGGACTGAGGGGACACGCGACCCCGCTTCACCCGCTACCCGCCATGGATATTCCCAAATGTCACTGCCCCCCGAAATACGCCACCGCCTGACCCTACCCGCCGTGTGTGCTCCCATGTTCCTGTGCAGCGGCATCGATCTGGCGGTCGAATCCTGCAAGGCCGGCATTGTCGGCTCCCTGACCCGCAACCACTGCCGCGACCTGTCTGAGCTGGAACAGCAGCTCAAGACCGTCAGGGAACGGCTAGCCCAACACGCCGACAACTCCCCGGGCACGATCATCGGCCCGCTGGCGGTGAACATCTCCCCCACTTTCGGTGACAACGAAATGCGCGCCCATGTGGAGGTTTGCAAACGCCATGGCGTGGCGATGATCATCACCTCGGTGGGTGACCCCACCCACAACGCCCCCATCAT
>JBJHDJ010000135.1:0-6648 GCA_050486485.1 Porticoccaceae bacterium | reverse complement strand
AGGGCCAGCAGATCGCCTTGTTCTATCTACCCCAGGAAAATCCCGTGGTGTACGCCACCGGCAACTGGGATCCCATCGGCGGGGCCAATGTGCTGTCCCGGGGTATCGTCGGCGATGTCGGCGGTGAACTGGTGGTGGCCTCGCCACTCTACAAGCAGCACTACAGCCTGCTCAATGGCCGCTGCCTGGAGGATGACGCCGTGGCCATCCCCGTCTACGAGGTGGTGGTGGATGGCGATCAGGTGCTGATTGCCGACTGGTAAACCCGCTTCAGCCGCGCCGGGATGCGGGTCAACAGCTCGTAGGGGCTGGTGGCGGCGTGGGCGGCGACAAGGTTGACCGTCAGCCCGGGGCCCCACAGTTCAACTTCGTCTCCCACCGCCACGGGGCCGATGTCCGTGACATCGACGGTGATCAGATCCATGGAGACCCTGCCCGCCAGGGGTGCGACGCGGCCGTTCACCAGCACCGGGGTGCCATTGGCGGCGGTGCGCGGGTAGCCGTCGCCATAGCCCACGGGAATGGTGGCGATGCGGCTGGTGCGCCGTGCCCGCCAGGTCTCCCCGTAACCCACCGCCTCGCCAGCGGCGATCTCCCGCACCGCCATCACCCTGGACTTGAAATGCATCACTGGCCTCAGGCGATCCGCCTGCGGGTGAGGGGCAGTGAAAGGCGAACTGCCGTAGAGCATGAAGCCGGGGCGGTTCCAGTGGCCGCGGGATTGAGGCCAGGCCAGCAGGGCAGGGGAGTTGGCCATGCTCAGGGGATGCCCTGCGGCGAGGGCCTTGAGGCGTTCGATCTGTAGGCTGGTGTAGTCGTTGTCCAACTCGTCGGCGCTGGCGAAATGGGTGGCGACCACGACCGGGTTCACCACATGGGGACACTCCGCGAGCAAGCGGTGCAGATGGGGGAATTCCTCCGGGAGGATGCCCAGGCGGTGCATGCCGGTGTCCACCTTGAGCCACACCCGCAGGGGAGATCGCGGCCTGGCCTGGGCGATGCCCTCGACCTGACTGGCCTCGCCCACCATGGGCCAAAAGTCGTGGTGGGCGCACAGCTCGATCTCGTCGGCGCTGAAAATACCTTCCAGCAGCACCAGGGGGGCGGTGATGCCGGCCTCCCGCAGCGCCAGGGCCTCGTCGCAGCAGGCCACCCCCAGGGCGGGGGCCAGGGGCTCCAGGGCACGGGCCACCTCCAGGGCGCCGTGGCCGTAGGCGTTGGCCTTGACCACCGCCAGGGTCTGTCCCTGAACCCCGCCTTGCCGGGACAACTCGCAGGCCAGCCGGTAGTTGGCCCGCAGGGCGTCGAGATCGATCACGGCAATGGATGGGCGGCTCATGGGGTTCCGGGGCGGGCAGCTCGAAGCGGCATTATAGCGGGCCGTCGAGGGCCACGGGGCAGGTGGCTTCGAAACGGCGTCTGGCCTGGCGCAGCAGGGCCCTGGCGCCGTTCAGGGTGATGGGGGAGAAGCGCGCCACGGCTCCGGGAACCAGTTGACCCAGTGTGTCCAGATCACAGCCAATCACCGCGCCGATGCGGGGATAGCCCCCCAGGGTCTGATGGTCCCGCATCAGCACGATGGGTTGGCCGTCCGGCGGCAGTTGGATGGCGCCGGGGGTGATGCCTTCGGACAACAGGTTCACGGATGGCACCTCCAGCGGCTGGCCCTCGAATCGACAGCCCATGCGGTCGCTGTGGGGCGTCAGTCGATAGGTTTGGGTGAAAAACAACCTTCTCGCGGCACGGGGCAAGTCCCGCGCCTGCAGGCAGGGTATCACCCGTAACGGGGTTTCGCGGGCGATATCCGGGTAGGTGGGGCGCAGCGCGTCTGGCAGGGCAAAGGGGCGCGGCGCCTGCTCGGGAGCCCGGGCCAAGGCAAGCCGGTCGCCACTGACGAGGGGTCTTCCGTCGATGCCTCCAAGGCCCTCCCGGGGTACCGTGGCGCGACTGCCGAATACCCTCTGTCCGACAAAGCCACCGGCGAGGGCCAGGTACAGCCGGCAGCCCAGGCGCGGCTGGCCGATGCGCAGTCTGTCCCCAGGGGTCAGCGCCAGGCCCTGCCAGGGGGTTGCCGGGCTGTCGTTCACGAACAGCGGGCACGGCGGCCCGGTGACCACCACCATGGTGGCTTGCAGGGCTTCCAGTTCCAGGCCGCCAAAGGTGATTTCCAGGGCGGCGGTGCCCGCCTGGTTGCCGCACAGACGGTTGGCCCAGTCGAAGCTGAGGCGATCCATGGGGCCGGCGCTGGTCACCCCCAGGTGCAACACCCCCTGGCGTCCACCGTCCTGTACCAGGGTGTGGGGGCCGGGATTGACGACCTTGAACACAACCCTGCTCACAGTTCACCCCCCAGCCGGAGAAACTCATCCCTGTCGATGGCATGAAAGCGCACCCGGTCACCGACCTGAAAGGGCGTGGGCGGACTGCTCCCGGGATCGAACAACCCCGTGGGGCACAGGCCGATCAGATTCCAGCCACCGGGGGTGGCCTGGGGATAGACGGCGGTGTGGCGGTTGGCGACGGCCACGGCGCCGCGCGGCACCCGAACCCGCGGCGTGGCCAGGCGCGGCGGGGACAGGCGTTCATCCGTGTCCCCGAGGTAGGCGAAACCGGGGGCAAAGCCGATGGCCAGCACCCGGTATACCGCCGTGCTGTGCAACCGAATCACCTCCGACGCCGGCAGTTTGGCGTGATCGGCAACCCGTTGCAGATCCGGCCCCGACTCATCACTGTAGTAAACCGGGAGTTCAATCAGTTTGCCGGGTGGCGGTGGCGTGGCTTCCAGCCCGGACAACAGCGCGGCGATTTGGCGCCGCAGGCCCAGGGGCTCCGCGGCCAGCGGGCGGTACACCACCAGCAGGGTGACAAACCCGGGCACCAGATCCACCACCACATCCCCCAGGTGGTCTCGCAGCAGGGTCGACGCCGTCTGGATGCGGGTGCTGGTGTCGGGACCTGGCGGTGCCGCGAAACGGATCATCAGGGCGTTGTCGCCGGCGACGGTAATGCGCATGGCCAGTGTTAGCGGTGGACGGGTTAGCGGTGGATGAGGCGGCGGATGGCCCGCACCGCCGCCAGGGCTTGCGGGTTGTCGCCGTGCACGCAGAGGGTGTCGGCGGCGATGGGCAACACCTTGCCGCCCGCCGTGGTGACTCGGCCTTCCTCGCAGAGCTGGCGCACCTGGGCGAGAGTGCGGCTGGGGTCGTGGACGGCGCCGGGCGCGGTGCGGGGCAGCAACCGGCCATCGTCTCCGTAGCAGCGGTCGGCGAAGGTTTCGAAAATCAAGCCGATGCCGTGGTGGGCGGCCATGTCCCGGTGTCGGTCGGCGTCGCCAGTGGCGAGTAGCATCAGAGTGTGGGTGACGGGCAGCTCGGCGATGGCGCGCATCACCGTGGCGAGGATGTCGGGATTGGCCATCATGTCGTTGTACAGGGCGCCGTGAGGTTTGACATGGCCCACCTGGATGCCGAGGGACGCGGCCATGCCCGCCAGGGCGGACACCTGGTAGTGAATCAGGGCGATCAGTTCGTCCTCGCCGTGGGGGATGGACACGCGACCGAAGTTGGCCGGGTCGGCGTAGCCGGGATGGGCGCCGACGGCCACCCCGTGTTCCCGGGCCAGCAGCAGGGTGCGGCGCATGGTGTGGGGGCCGCCGGCGTGCAGGCCGCAGGCGATGTTGGCCAGGTCGATGTGGGGCATCAGGGCGCGGTCGGGGTTGTCGGCATCGGCGCCGGACCATTCACCCAGGTCGCAATTGAGCAGCACGGGTTGGGCTCCATCGGGTGGAGACACAGTGTAGCCGATATCTGTCCATGGCGGATTCCCAGGTGGGGAATGCCCGAGAGTACAACTCGTCACCAGCATCCGTGACGACTGGTTCAGACTGACAGCTTCTCACGGGAGTGATAGCCTTGCGCCCCCATCGCAACAGAGGAAGGACACAGTGACGGATTTCAGCCAGGATCTGGAGACATTTCTGACTGGCCTGGCCAGCGAGCGGCACCGCTTTGCCGATACCCTGGCCTTTATCGATCGCTGGTACAGCCATTGCCCCACGGCCTTTGCCAATGGCCCGGTGCGCAACGGCGCTGACCAGAACCAGGGCACCTGCAAGGTACTGGGCCTGGCCATGCTGTTGGGACTGGACCGGGAGCAGACCCTGCGCTGCTTCGGCGAGCACTATCGGGAGGTGCTCGCCACACCGGCTGGAGACAATCACCACAATTTGCGCAGGCTGCTCAGGGAGGGTCTGGTGGACATCCACTTCGACAGTTTCCCACTCACTCAGGTGGAGTCAGTCTGACATGGGCGATCCGGCAGTCACCCTCAAGGCCAGCATGGCGCCCTTGACCACTTTGTCCTTCACCACCACCGTCCTGGACGAGATCGGCGCCAGCCTGGCCAGCCGCAGGGCCGATGCTCCGGCGCTGTTCAACCAGTTGCCCTGTGTCATCGATCTTGCCGGTCTCGATCCCGTGGTGGCGCCGTTGTCGGCGCTGTGTGGCCTGTGTCGCGACAACGGTCTGTTGCCCATCGCCGTGCGCAACAACGCCGAGTCCTGGCGGGAGCAGGTGGAGACCCTGGGTCTGGCCGACCTGGGCAAGGGCAATGCCCGCCGTGGCGCTGGGTCGCGGCGCGAGCAGCCGGAGGCACCGCCCACCCGGGCCATCCGGGTGCATGCCGGCAATGTGCGCTCCGGGCAGCAACTGCGTTTTGATGGGGATCTGGTGATCCAGGGCATGGTGAGCGCCGGCGCCGAGGTGCTGGCCACCGGAGATGTCCATGTCTACGGCGCCCTGCGGGGCCGGGTGCTGGCGGGCATCAAGGGGGACGAGACCGCCATCGTCGGCTGTCACCAGTTCGACGGGGAGCTGGTGGCCATCGCCGGCCACTATCGCCTGTTCGACAGCGACAACCCTTACCGGGAACAGGCGCTGTTGATCCGCCTGGAGGGCGACAGCTTGAATATCACCACCCTTTCCTGAATACTCCCGCGCCCCTGACCGGCATCTGGTCCGGGCCAGCGTGGTAAGGCAATACTGGCAGACAGGAGTTTTTTCGTGGCAAAAATTATCGTTGTGACTTCCGGCAAGGGCGGGGTGGGCAAGACCACCACCAGCGCCGCCTTTGCCAGCGCCCTGGCGCTCAAGGGTTTCAAGACCGTGGTGATCGATTTCGATGTGGGTTTGCGCAACCTCGATCTGGTGATGGGTTGCGAGCGCCGCGTGGTGTACGACTTCGTCAATGTGGTGCAGGGGGAAGCGACCCTGCGCCAGGCGTTGATCAAGGACAAGCGGGTCGAGAACCTGTTCGTGCTGCCCGCGTCCCAGACCCGTGACAAGGAGGCGCTGACCCGGGAGGGGGTTGAGAAGGTTCTTGAGGAACTGCGCGGAGACTTCGATTACATCCTCTGCGACTCGCCGGCGGGCATCGAACACGGCGCCCACATGGCCCTGTATTTCGCCGAGGAGGCCATCGTCGTCACCAACCCGGAAGTGTCGTCGGTGCGGGATTCCGACCGCATCATCGGCATTCTGCAAAGCAAATCGCGCCTCGCCGAGCAAGGTGGCAGCGTCAAGGAACATCTCATGTTGACCCGCTATAACCCGGAGAGGGTGGCACGGGGCGAAATGCTGTCGGTGAAGGATGTGGAGGAAATCCTCGCCATCCCCCTGTTGGGTGTGATTCCCGAATCCGAGGCGGTGCTCAAGGCCTCCAACCAGGGGGTGCCCGTGGTCCATGACAGCGACAGCGATGCCGGCCAGGCCTATCAAGATGCCGTGGCCCGCTTCCTCGGCGAGGCGCGCCCTCACCGCTTTCTGGAGGCCCCGCGCAAGGGTTTCCTCAAGCGCGTATTCGGAGGCTGACATGAGACTGCTGGACTATTTTCGCAAGCAGCGCGGCAACAGTGCCAGTGTCGCCCGGGAGCGCTTGCAGGTGTTGGTGGCCCACGACCGGGTGCGCAACAACGGCCCCGAATATTTGGCGGAACTGCACCGGGAAATCCTCGCCGTGATCCGCAAGTATGTCGCCGTGGGGGACGAGGATGTGAGGGTGCAGCTCGAACAGCAGGGCAATACCTCCATTCTCGAACTCAATGTCACCCTGCCGGAACACAGCGCCGAGGAGAGATAGGCGGGCACCCACCGCCGGGCCGATCGGCTGCTATAGTGTCTGTGGTGAACCGCCCGTGCTGGCGGCCGCCAGCAGATCGACCAATACTCCGGAGGCAGCCGATGAAGATGTTTCGCCCGTTAACCCTGACCGCCATTTTTCTTGCCGTTTTCACCTTCCCCGCCATGGCCGAGGATATCGAGGGAGTGATCGAGTCCGTGAATCAAGGGAACCACTCCCTGGTGGTGAACGGCATCACTTTCTACGCCTCGGATGAAACCCAGTACGATGATGGCCTGGAGAGCTTTTACGATCTGCGTCCCGGGCAGAAAGTGGAGGTGGACTACTACCTATATGAGGGCAGGCACTTCGCCACGGAAATCGAGCTGGATGACTGACGGTGGCCGCCGATGACGCGGCGGTCTCGGCCAACGGCGACGCCGGGCCACTGCTACGGGTCGAGGGGCTGGGCTTTTCCTATCGGGGTTCCGCGGGGCGTCGTGCCGTTCTCGAGAATATCAACCTTGCCCTGAG
>JBJHDJ010000134.1:0-6656 GCA_050486485.1 Porticoccaceae bacterium | reverse complement strand
ATGTGGGCCTGAGCCACCGGGACATGGAAAAGCGCTACCCCGACACCGTGTTTTGCACCATCGGCCCCTGGGGTCGCGATACCCCCAACAACCGCAGGAACGCCAAGAGCATCAACATCTTTCACGACAGCGGTTGGGGCTACCACACCCCCAGCTCCGCCGATGCCGCCAAGCCGCCCCTCAAGGGGCCAGGGCGCTTCAATGTGGACTACGAGGCGGGCCTCGAGGCCGCCACCTGCGTGCTTTCCGCCCTCTACTGGCGCGACCACGGCGGTAGCGGACAGCGCATCGATATCTCCATGCGGGATGTGATGGTGTCCCGCGCCGATCTGGTGCTCGGCCGCCTGCTGGCCGGGGAGGACCAGGCCGGCCGCGACCGCACCGCCTACGACCAGGCCGGCCCCTCCGACTTTTTCGGCTGTGCCGACGGCGCCGTGTACCTGTATATCACCAATCAGAAACACTGGCGGGGTTTGCAGGAACTGATGGGCGACCCGGCGTGGATGAAAGCCTACGACGAAAACTGGCTGGAATTTGGCGTCACCCGCGAGCTGGTGGCGGAATTTCGCCGCAACTTTCGCGACTGGGTGGCCAGCCAGCACAGAAACGAGGTCTCCGAGCGGGCACAGCGGCTGGGCATTCCCCTGGTGCCCGTCAACGACTGCGCCGACCTGTACCAGTCACCGCAATTCAGTCACCGGGGGTTTTTCCATCCCTTGCCGCACCCCACTCTCGGCACCGTGGATTACCCCACCGTGCCCTACCGAATGAGCGGCACGCCCGCCACCCTGTCGAGCCCGGCCCCCACCCTCGACCAACACCAGGGCGCCTCGTTCCGCCAGCGCCCGCACACGGCGGCGCGGGTCAAGCCCTTGGGTGGCGAGGCGCCACTGCCCTCGAAGGGCCCCCTGGCCGGCGTCAGGGTGCTGGAAATCTCCAAGGTCTGGGCCGGACCCTACGCCGGCAAGATGCTGGCCTTCCTCGGCGCGGAGGTGATCAAGGTCGAAAGCCACACCAACATGGACGAACTGCGCGCCTTCGGCGGGGTCGACCTGGACAACGCCCCCTACTTTCTCAGCGTCAACCAGGAAGTGCTCAGCATCCAGGCCAACATGAAAACCGAGGAGGGGCTGTCCCTGGTGCGCGACCTGATTGGCAAGAGCGACATCGTCCTCAACAACCTGCGCCCCGGCGCCATGGAACGCATGAATCTGGGCTACGAGCAGATGGCCAAAATCAAGCCCGACATCATCTCCGTGTCCATCAAGATGTTTGGCAACGACGGTCCCCTGGGCCACCAGACCGGCTATGCCCCCTGCTTCGCGGCCCTCGGGGGTTTAAGCAGCCTGGCGGGCTACGAGGGGGAACCCCCCGCCGGGGTCAACATGCGCTACGGGGATTCCACGGTGGGGGCCAACGCGGTGTTCGCTTCCCTGGTGGCCCTGATGCACCGGGAGCGCACCGGCGAAGGGCAGTTCGTGGATATTTCCGCCGTGGAGTGCATGGCCGCCATGGCCGGCGACAGCCTGATGCAATACGCCCTCACCGGCGAAGTTCCCAGGGCGGACGGCAACCGCCACAGCGAAATGGCGCCCCACGGCTGCTATCCCTGCGCCGACGGCGAGTGGCTCGCGATCGCCGTGGCCGAGGACGGCGAGTGGCGGCAACTCTGCCAGGGTCTCGGCGAACCGGCGCTTGCCGAAAACCCCCGTTACGCCACCCGCCTGGAGCGGCTGCGCCACGCCGCCGAGCTGGACGAACACCTGGCCCGCCTCACCGCGCCTCAGGATGCCGGCAGTCTCGCCGCGCGATTGCGCAGCCTCGGGGTTGCCGCCTGCAAGAGTCTCAGTTCCCTCGACCTGATCGCCGAGGAAAGCCTGTGGGACAGCGGCGCCTTCACCCTGGTCAATGCCCCGGACGGCGGCACGCGCCCCGTGATGGGCAATGGCTGGCACTTTTCCGTCAGCGAAAAACCCGTGAAACGCGGCGCGCCGCGGCTGGGGGAGCACAACCACTATGTATACGGAGAATTGCTGGGGCTGTCGACGGAGAAAATCGAGTCCCTGATAGCCGCCAAGGTCATTTATTGACGGTATCGCCCCGACAACTCGCGGCCCGTGGCATGCTGGGTTAACCTGAAGCCCATGGTAGTCACGGCAAGTAGTCACGACAAGAACTCACGGCAATCAGGATCGGCCGAGGATCACTCGGCCCAGACAACTCTACCCTGATGCCAGAAAACCAGGATGCCAGCCGGCATCGCAGCATCCCTCGGACGCTGGTTCGATCACGGCGGCGGATCAAACATGCAAGACAACTATGGTGAGCGAATGAAAGCATTACTTTCCACGGCAAAAGGCGGCCCCGAGACCCTGAAAGTCATGGATCTCCCCGCCCCCACCCCCGGCGACAACCAAGTGGTGATCAGTGTCAGGGCGGTGGGCATCAACTACCCCGATGTGCTGATCATCGAGGACAACTACCAGTACAAGCCCGAACGCCCCTTTGCTCCCGGCGGCGAGGTCTCCGGGGTGATCAGCGCCGTGGGCAGCCAAGTCACCTCCCTCAAGGCGGGAGACCGGGTGCTGGCCTACACCGGATGGGGCGGCCTGGTGGAGCAGATCGCCGTGGACGAACACCTCTGCCTGCCCCTGCCGGACGACATGCCCTGGGACGAAGCGGCGGCGCTGATTTTCACCTATGGCACCTCCTGGTACGCCCTCAGGAACAGGGGCCAACTGAGGGCAGGGGAAAAGGTGCTGGTGCTCGGGGCCGCCGGCGGCGTCGGGCTCTCCGCGGTGGAACTGGCCAGCGCCCTCGGGGCGGAAGTGATCGCCGCCTGTTCGTCCCAGGAAAAAATCGATCTGTGCCTGAAAAAGGGCGCCACCAGCGGCATCCTCTACCCCGCCGGCGAACTGGACCAGGCTGCCCAGAGAGCGTTTTCAGCCGATATCAAGCGCATCAGCGGTGGCGGCGTGGACATGGTGGTGGACGCGGTGGGGGGCAATTACGCCAACCCCGCCCTTCGAACCCTCAACTGGGAGGGCCGCTATCTGGTGATCGGCTTTACCGCCGGCGTGCCCGCCATTCCCCTCAACCTGCCGCTGCTGAAATCCTGCGATATCCGCGGCGTGTTCTGGGGCGCCTGGCTGGAGAAATACCCCGAGGAATTCCGCCAGAGCATCCGCGAGCTGTTCGAACTGTACGGCAGGGGAGCGATTCGCCCGGCAATTTCCCGGGTATACCCGCTGGCGGAAGCGCCCGAGGCCATCAACGAGCTGCGGGAGCGGCGCGCCGCGGGCAAACTGGTGGTCACCATCGACTGACCTGACAACCCCCCTCATCCCGTTACCCGGAACCCATCATGGATTTTCAAGTACCCCCAAACATCGAAGCCTACCGCCAGCGCATCCGCGCCTTTGTCGCCGACCATGTCATGCCCCTGGAGGCGGACCGCGCCAATTACGACGCCCACGAAAACATCCGCAAGGATCTGCTGGACGACCTGCGGCAGCAGGCCCGCGCCGAAGGCCTGTGGGCCTTCCAGATGCCCGTGGCGAGGGGCGGCCAGGGGGTGGGCACCGTCGGCATGGCGGTGCTCTACGAGGAAATGAACCGCTCCATCTTCGGTCCACCGGTGTTCAACTGCGCGCCGCCGGACGACGGCAACATGATGGTCCTGGAAAAGGTGGGCACCGAGCAACAAAAGGAACGGTGGTTGCAACCCATTGTCGATGGCAAGGTGCGCTCATCGTTCGTGATGACGGAGCCAGCCCCCGGCTCCGGCTCCGACCCGGACGGCATGATGCTCACCCGCGCCGAGAAACACGGCGACAGGTGGCGCATCCATGGCCACAAGTGGTTCATCACCGGCGCCGGCGAGGCGGAGCACTTCATCCTGGTGGCGCGCACCTCGGACGCGCCGCGCAAGGGACTCTCCGCCTTCATGTTCCACCGCGACCAGCCGGGCTGGGAAATCCGCCGCCGCATCGACATCATGGGCCCCGAGGAACACGGCGGCCACTGCGAGCTGATTTTCGACGGCCTGGAGATCCCCGCCGAAAACCTGCTGATGAATGAGGGGGACGGCCTCAAGCTCACCCAGATTCGCCTGGGCACGGCGCGGCTCACCCACTGCATGCGCTGGCTGGGCCTAGCCAAGCGCTGCCTGGAGATCGCCCAGGACTATATCGGCCAGCGCCACGCCTTCGGCGCCCCCCTCACGGACAACCAGGTGATTCAGGACATGATCGGCAGCGTCGCCATGGACATCCATGTCGGCCGCCTCCTCACCATGAACGCCGCCTGGAAACTGGATCAGGGGGACTTCGCCCGCAAGGAAGTGTCCATGGCGAAAATCCATGTCGCCGACACCCTGCAAAAGGCGGCGGACACCGCCATTCAACTCAATGGCGCCCGGGGCTATTCCAAGGATACCGTGCTCGAATGGATCTACCGCTACGCCCGGCAGGCCAGGCTGGTGGACGGCGCCAGCGAAGTGCACAAGATGGTGCTGGCCAATTTCTACGCCCGGGAAGGCAACGATTTCTGGTCCTGGGGACTTTGAGCCATGACCCAGGCGGATCTCGATATCCGGGCCCTCGACGCCCACCTCTCCCAGCATCTGCCGGACTACCGGGGGCCGCTTGAAGCCAGCAAATTTCCCGGTGGCCAATCGAATCCCACCTTTCTGCTCACCACCCCGGAACGGCGCCTGGTACTGCGCCGCAAGCCGCCGGGCATCCTGCTGAAATCCGCCCACGCGGTGGATCGGGAGTTCAGGGTGCTCCATGCCCTGGCGAAGACGGATGTCCCCGTGCCGCGGGTTCACCATCTGTGCGAGGACGACAGCGTCATCGGCTCGGCGTTCTTCGTCATGGAATACCTGGAGGGCAAGGTGTTCTGGGATCCGGCACTGCCGGAACTGTCCCCGGCCCAGCGCGGCCAGGTCTACGACGAGATGAACCGGGTGTTGGCGGCCATTCACTCGGTGGATCTCGACGCCGTTGGCCTCGCCGACTACGGTCGCCCCGGCAATTATTTCAGCCGGCAGTTCTCCCGCTGGAGCGACCAGTACCTCACTGCCCAACCGGAGCGCATCCCGGAGATGGACGCCCTGCTCGACTGGCTGCCGGCCCACATGCCGGCGGACGACGGCTGGTCAACCCTGATTCACGGCGACTACCGCATCGACAACATCATGTTCGACGCCGACAGCCTGAGGGTGATCGGCGTCTTCGACTGGGAACTCTCCACCCTGGGGCACCCCATGGCCGACCTGGCGTTCCACCTGCTGCAGCGCCGCATGGAACCCGGCTGGCCCATCAAGGGGCTGGCGGGGTTGGACTTGCAACGCCTGGGGATTCCCTCCGAGGACAGCTACCTGGCGGATTATTGCCGGCGCATGAACCTGGATCGCATCGACAACTGGTCCTTCTATCTGGCGTTCGCCTTTTTCCGCTTCGCGGCGATCTGCCTGGGCATCCGCCAGCGCCATCGCCAAGGCAACGCCTCCAGCGACCAGGCCAGTGGCGTGGCCTCCCTGGCGGAGCCCTTCGCCCGGCTCGGCTGGGGGTGCGCCCAGTCATAGGGAAGCTCTGAAAAATGTCGCGAGCGGCCCGAGGCGCTCCGAGCCGCGCAGTGAATCCCCGAGACCTATCAGAGTGATAGGCGAGGAGCGGGCGGGCACGCGAGGGTGTGGATCGGGTCGCGCAGTGGTTTTTCAGAGATTGCCTAGCGGCGGACCCGGGAGGTCAAGCCCACCAGGGTCACCGGCGCCAGACAGAGGTCAATCGACAAATCTCTCCTGCAAGCGGCGCATCCCGGCCAGCCAGCGCTCATGATCCGAGGCCCTGCGGTTGACATAATCCGCCACCCGGGGATGGGGCAGCGCCAGAAATCTTTCCTCCCGCACCGCCTCCAGGGCGCAGGCGGCCACTTCGTCGGCCCCCAGGATGCCGTCCCCGGCCACGGTGTCGACATTGTCGATGGTGGACAGCATGGCCGTTTCCACCCCCTGGGGGCACAGCGCCGTGACGCCAATGCCCCGCTCGCCGTAGGTGATGGACAGCCATTCGGCGAAGGCCAGGGCGCCGTGCTTGCTCACCGTGTAGGGCGCCGAGCCAATCTGGCTGAGCAATCCGGCGGCGGAAACCGTGTGGAGAAAATACCCCTCGCCGCGCCGCAACATGCCCGGCAGGCAGGCCCGCGCGGCGTACACATGGGACATCAGGTTGACGCCCATGGCCCTGTCCCAGAGTTCCAGGGGCGCCTCGGGGCCACCGGCGACGAACACCCCGGCATTGGCGCAGAACAGGTCGATGCGGCCGTGGCGCGCCTCCATGGCTTGAACGCAGCGGGCCACCGCATCGGCGTCGGAGACATCGCAGGCATCCACGCGCACCTCCCCACAGGCGAGATCCCCCGCCACATTCTCCAGGCCAACCAGGTCGAGATCCAGCAGCAACAGGGCCTCGGGGCCAAGGCCGTCACAGCCCCGTGCCAAAGCGGCGCCAATACCGCTGGCGGCACCGGTGATGATGATGGTCTTGCCACCGAGATTCATGGTTGGGAAACTCCCGCAATAGGGTTACGGCAATCTTTTGTAGGATGGGTTGAGCGCAGCGATACCCATCGTTCCGTGCGGCCTGACGGGG
>JBJHDJ010000133.1:0-6660 GCA_050486485.1 Porticoccaceae bacterium | reverse complement strand
CTCGGCTATGGAAAAGCCGTTTTTTATAACCCAGGCGCTGACACCGACCAGTCAAACCCCTCACAGGTCCCGTGACACGCAATTGGGACAGAACAAAAAGGCACACCCCTGAAAAGGCTGCCATATCGAAATCAACACATTGATAAACAATGTAATTTTTAGAGTTACCGCCATGCTCCGACATTCATCGTGTCAACGCCGTGGAGCGGGCTCCCCGGGGTCCACGAGGAGCTGTCGTGCGGTCATCCCGAGCAGGGCGCCTCAATAACCTGAACGCTCGGTTCTGATCAGCTCTTCGTTGACACTCTCGGTGGGGACATCCACCACGAAGGCGGGAATGGCCCTGATCCGGTACTGGGTGGAAATCGAGGTGCATTGCCCGGTTTCAGGGTCGGGGTGACCGTCGGCATGCTCGTGGAGGGCGTGGTACATGCCTTCACAGGTATAACCCAGCACGAACGCCTTGCCGATGGCGGAAACGGTTCGCAGTTGCAATGGCGCCAGGTCTCCCTTGGCGTCGCGGCCATTGCGGAAGCCATAGTTCATGTCCCACATCGCGTCGAGGGGTGTATAGCCCGCCAGGTACCCCTCCAAAACCCCGTCCTCGGTGAGGGTCATTTCCACCCGCGCGTCCAGCAGCACGCGATCGGTGAACATACTGTTGACCACCCAATGAAAGCGCATGTCCACCGGATCCGTGGTGAGCACGCCGTCGACGATCCTGCCGGTGGTAACGGCGTGGTAGTTGGTGTCCTGGTGAACCGCGTAGGTGGAGAATTCCAGGGGTTCCCGGGACGGGCTGAGCTGGATCGGGTCGCCGTTGGCGTAAAAGCCCACTTCCACATGATCGTCGTTGACGAGGTCATCCACGCCGCTCAGGGTAATGAGGATGCCCCAGGAGCCGGTTAGCATTTCCACCGCGAAGGTATTCGACTGGCCGGTGGACTGGTAGGATACATTGCAGCCCACAACCCGGTAATACTGGTTGTCGATGCCCTGCTCGCCGTTGAAGCCCGTGAAACTGTCGTAGGCGCAGGTGCCGGGGGCCGCCGGCCCGTCGCGACGCTCTACCCGACCGGTCATGTCGATACCGTGGGCGGGGCCAGCGCTCACCACCTTGAACTCTGGGTCGGGGGAGCCCAGCTCCGGATTGAGGCACAGGTTCTGGACGTCGGGATTGCTCATGGCGTCGCGGAACACCCGCTGCAGGAATGCCTCCTCCATCTCGCCTTCTTCCCGCCGCAATTCGTCGCGGCCGACAAACACATCGCCGTTATTGCGGTAGCCCTGGGTCATGCCCTCGGGACAGGCGCCGGTTTCCTCGGCATCCTTCGACAGCGCGTATTCGATATGGGACACCACGAATCCCGCCTCGCCATTGTGGACAAAGTCACCCTGGGCGACAGCGGGAAACGGGAAGGCGACGAGCGCGATCATGGCCATGCCCGACAAGGCGGCCATGGGATAGGAAGCGGACTTGGGTGTGTTGAGTGACATCCCTGGACTCCAGACGATTGTGGTTATAGGAGTCAGAAAATTAGCATGGGGACGCCTGCTCCGCAAAGGGCGTTTACATAAGCTTACACTGTCAAGCACCCCCCTTTTCGCCCTCGACATCGCCCCCTGTCTTGCCCTCGCAGGCAGCGTTGATCCCCGGCTGACGCCAAGGGCGCGGCAATGGTCTCGCCCCTGGAGATCAGGCACTGCACGGCTGCCGGGCAGCCTCCCCTCATCGTCGCAAACTCGGTTCCGCGGACGCCAGGCCATTGATCGCCACGGTGCCAACCCGGTATCGTTCATGGCACTTATCCTCTTCCCATCCGCTGGCAACCATCATGAATCATCCCCTCCATGTCTGTGTCTGCATCCCCACCGGGCAGGACAACCGCCCCGCCGCCGAGCAGGCCGAGACCCTGGAACGCTTCCGCGCCCTCGACGATCGCATCCAGTTCCACTTTGCCGAGTATGTGAATACCCAGGATGTGCGCACCCTGCGGGCCAGAGAGGATCACCAGCAGGCCAGGGCACGGACCCCCGAGCCCTCGCCGGCACTGGTGGAAGCACTGGCGGTGGCGGAAGTGATCCTGGCGGTGGACCTGCCCTTCGACATGGATCGGCTGGCCCCCAACCTGCGTTGGGTGCAATCGGTGGGGGGCGGCGTCGGCCAGTTGCAGACCTGCGGCCTCGACCGCCTCGGCGCCACCCTCACCAGCGGCGCCGGGGTGCTGTCGGACTCCATCGCCGAATTCGCCCTGGCGCGCATCCTGGCCCACTGGAAGCACTTCGACCAGCTCCAACAACGCCAGCGGGAACACCACTGGCAAGCCCTCTTTGGCCGCGGGCTGGCGGGCAGCGTACTGGGCATCGTCGGCTATGGCGCCATTGGCCGCGCCCTGGCCTGGCGCGCCAAGGCCTGGGGCATGACCGTGCTGGCCACCAAGCGGCAACTGCCCCGGCAACCCGACCCGGCGGTGGATCGCTTCTACCCGGCGGAGCAAGTGAAAGAACTGCTGGCGGCCTCCGACGCCGTGGTGCTGAGCGCCGCGGAAACCCCCGACACCCGGGGCATGTTCGACGACACCCTGTTCACCGCCATCAAGCCGGGGGGCTACTTCTGCAATGTGGCGCGCGGCTCCCTGGTGGACGAGGACGCCCTGCGCCGCGCCCTGGACAGCGGCCACCTGGCCGGCGCCAGCATCGATGTCGCCTCCCGCGAACCCCTGCCCCCCGACAGCCCCCTGTGGGACACCCCCAACCTGGCCATCTCCGCCCACTGCTCGCCCTCGGTGGAGCGCTTCTACCACGGCGTCTGGGAGCTGTTCCACGACAATATGCGCCGCTATTTGGCCGGCGAGCCCATGAGGAACTTGCGGGCCAGCTATCTTGGCAGGGACTGAGGGGCTTGGCGGTGACTGACAGGCTCGGCGGGGACTGAGAGGCTCGACGGGGACTGACAGGCAGCCACACCGGGCGCTCCGGGCAGGCCTTTCCCGCCACCCGGCACAAAATTTCGTGCCGTCCGTCGCCGCCAGCCGCCCTCGTTTTGGCAACTTCACAAGATTGTGATTCAATCAAACGGGCAGGCGTTGTGCCACAGTGACAGCGAATCAAACGAAAGGAAGCCTGACCGTTGCCCCACAAAGACCCCAGCCACTATCAGCGCCGCATCCTGCTTGTGATGAGTGGCATGTCCCCCCAGATTCTCACCGAGACCCTGTGGGCACTGACCCAGCAGCGCACGCATCCCTGGAAGCCCACGGAAATCCACATGCTGACCACGGTGAGCGGCGCCCGCAACGCCCGCCTCAACCTGCTGGCGCCGGGCACCGGCCATTTCCTGCGCTTCTGCCACGAATACGGGCTGGATGCGGCCATTTTCCCCGCGCACCATATCCACTGCATCACCGACGCCGACCAGAAACCCCTGGAGGACATCCGCACCCCCGAGGAAAACGAAGCGGCGGCGGACTTCATCACCGACCGCGTCCGCGCCTTCACCGACGACCCGGAAGCGGCGCTCCATGTCTCCATGGCGGGGGGGCGCAAGACCATGGGCTATTACGCCGGTTACGCCCTGTCGCTGTTCGGCCGCGTGCAGGACCGCCTCTCCCATGTGCTGGTCTCGGAACCCTTTGAGGGGCTGCGAGAGTTCTACTTCCCCTCTCGGGAAAGCCACCTCATCCAAACCAATGGCGGCATGGTCCTTGACGCCCATGATGCCCGGGTCACCCTGGCGGAAATTCCGTTCGTGCGGTTGCGGGACGATATACCCACCATCCTGCTGGAAGGCAGGGCGGGGTTCAGTGAGGCCATTCACATGGCCCAGCGCCACAGCGAACCCTCCCGGCTGGTGGTGGACATACCCCGCAAGCGCCTACTCGCCAGCGGCGTGGAAATAACGCTGACGCCTCTCGAGTTTGCCTTCTACGCCTGGATTATCCGCCGCCAACTGGACGGCGCGCCCGAGCCCGGCGTGCGCGATTTTCTGGATGCCAATACTTCCTTCGCCAATGAGCTTATTGCCCTCTGCGAGCGCATCGAAGGCGAAATGGGGCGCGACCTGGAACGCACCCGCAATGGCCTGTGCAACGGCATGGAGCGGGGCTTCTTCGACGAAAGAAAGAGCCGCATCAAGAAACTGCTGGTGGCGCAGTTGGGGCAAAATCTGGCGCAACGCTATGAGATCACCGGCTTTGGCAAGCGCGGCAGCACCAAGTACACCGTGCCACTGGAAGCCGAACAAATCGACTGGATCGACTAATTGGGAAGCAAGACCATGATAAAGCTGGAATACACCGTGCAGTTTCTCACCCCCGCCTTTCTCGGCAATGCCGAGCAGGTGGGGCAGTGGCGCACGCCGCCATTCAAGGCGCAGTTGCGGCAGTGGTGGCGGGTGGCCTATGGGGCCCGGCGCGATTTCAAGGTTGATGAGTCCGCCATGCGCCGGGATGAGGGTTTGCTGTTTGGCAATGCCTGGCTGGAGAACCAGTTTTGCAAGAGTTTGGTGCGAATTCGGCTAGATAACTGGGACATCGGCAAGCTCAAGAGCTGGGACGGTTTGGAGCAAAAAACGGTGCACCACCGAGAGGCTGAAAAAGCGAAATACCAAGTCGGACCTCACGCCTATTTGGGTTATGGCCCATTGGATGGACGCGGCGGTACAAAATTCGCCAAGAAGGAAAACGCTGCCATCCAACCCGGTGAGCAGGCCAAATTCATGGTAGCTATCCCAGAAGAGCAACCCGAATTGCTCCAGGCTCTGTGGCTGATGGACAGGTTCGGTACCCTGGGCGGGCGCAGTCGCAATGGTTGGGGTTCATTCACCCTCACTGCCACTGGAGAAACGCCGGCACTGAATGGCACCGCTCCGCTGGTGCCGTGGCGGGATGGCCTCAAACTGGATTGGCCTCACGCCCTGGGTCAGGACGACGAAGGCCGCGCCCTGATATGGCAGACCACCCCGTTTGACGATTGGAAGGCGCTAATGCGCCAGCTTGCCGTCATAAAAATTGGCCTGCGCACTCAGTTCTCATTTCCCCACGCCAGACCGGATGGGGAAATCCATGACCGCCACTGGTTGAGCTACCCCATTACCAGGCACGATGTTAAGAGCTGGGGGCGCAACGCCCGCCTGCCCAACAGCCTGCGCTTCAAGGTTCGCCCCGCGCCGAGCGATCCCATGAAGCTGGTGGGCACCATCTTCCACGTACCCTGCCTGCCGCCACCGCAGTTCAAGCCAGATCCCAAGGCAATCCAGGCCGTATGGCAAAAGGTGCATGGTTTTTTGGATGCAACCCCGCAGCAACTTACCCGAATTCCCGCCTGAGGCCCCATCATGACCAACGACATGCTCTGGCAAACCAAACTCGCCGCCCGTATCCACGATCCGGCGGAAAAAGCCCTGGTGCTGCTGCGCGATCCCGCTGGGCACGAGGGCGGCACCACCCATGCCCTGAAACGCCTGCTGCACGAAAATACGGGCATGGAAGCCATGACTGAATCCATCGACCCCGATAGTGATGAGGTGATTTCCACTGTCCTGTTCAAAAAGGGCTTGCCCCGCGCCATCCACCGCCATGTGCAGCGCGCCGACTGGTGGGCTGCCGCCGCCGACCGTCCCCAGTGGCCGCTAGAGGAAATCACCGTCACCACCCAAAAAGGCGAGGAAAAAACGCTGGCGGTGGCACCCTGGGCGCAAGTGCGCTGGAGCAAAAAACCCGTGCTCACCCACCCACTTACCGGCGAACAGTACGATCTGGGCGGTAGCGGCGGTTTGGGTGACACCGACTTTCAGGAGATCAAACAAAAGAGCTTTGATCATTTTTCCAACCTGCTGAAAGCCGTTCAGGGGGCAGACACGCTCGCCGACCAGCGTCAGGCCCTGCTTGCCTATTGGCGCTTCGGTCCCGAGTTGAGCGAGGAAGTAGACAACGGCAAGCTCGGCGCTCTATGGCCCCTGCTGCCCGCCGACACCCGTATTCCCGACCACAGCATCTGGGATCACCTCGATCTCACCTCCGCCTTTGCTGGCGCTTTTGCCGACGATCCGGATGGCGAAGCGGCCTTGCTGGCACTCTCCATTGGCCCGGTGCAACCCTTTATCGCCGCCGCCCGCAGCACCTCCGACCTGTGGGCTGGCTCCCACCTGCTGTCCCGCCTGAGTTGGGAGGCCATGCGCCCGGTGTGCGAAGTGTTGGGGCCGGATGCCATCCTGTTTCCCCGCCTGCGGGGCATTCCCCAGGTGGATCTGTGGCTGCGGGACATGGGGCTGCCAGATGAGCTATTCAGCCGCTGCGAATGGCGGAAAGGCGGTACCGACGCCAACCCGCTGTTCTCCGCCGCCTTGCCCAACCGCTTTGTGGCGGTGGTGCCTGCCAGCCGCGCCAAAGAAATTGCCGAATCCGTTGAAAAAGCGGTACGCGAATGGTTGGAAAAGCTTGGCAAAACCGTTGTGGACGAGTTGTTGACCACGGCGGGCTATGACCTGGAGATCGAGGATACGCCCTACCAGCAAATGAAAGAGCAGCTCAAAGGCTTCCCCGAAGTCCACTGGGCCGCCGTGCCGTTCTCGCTGATCAACCCCCGCGACAAACACAAGCAGCGCAATCTCGACACTTCAGCCCTGTCCGCCGCCATGGCGCCGTTTTTCCACCCCTCTCC
>JBJHDJ010000132.1:0-6660 GCA_050486485.1 Porticoccaceae bacterium | reverse complement strand
GCTACGGCTACCTGTGGCGCGGCGGCGAGGATCCCTACCGCAGCGGCGGGCTCCAGGCCCTGGTGGATCTTGACCAGATGGCCTTCGAGGCGCTATACGCCCGCCAGGGCAACTACCGCATCGGCCTCGATATCCGCCAGTTCGAGGCCATCTCCCGGGAGCGCTACAGCTCGGTATTCCCCCAGCGGGGCAGCGAACAACTGCGTCCCCCCGGCTACAGCGGCGTGGCTGGCGCCGAACGCTTCGTCGGCCATGCCGGGATACGCCGCCAGCAGGGAGAGCTGGATCTGATGCGCCAACTGGGGGACTGGCGGCTGACCGCCACCCTGACCAGCGAACTGAAGGAAGGCAGCCGCGTCACCGGCGCCAGCGAACGCTTCGGCGACGCTACTCTGCTGGCGGCGCCCATCGACCAGCGCCACGACACCCTCGACTTCAGGGCCGGTTACGAGGCGGAGCAGTGGTCGCTGAACGCCGCCTGGTACCACTCCCGCTTTGGCAACGATGCCCGCGCCCTTACCTACGCCAACCCCATCAATCTCAACGCGCCGCCGCGCACCCTGGATCTGGGGCCGGACAACGAGTTCAGCCGCCTGAGCCTCGACGGCCTGTACCGCTTCGCCGACAACCGCCAGTTGTCCTGGCTCGCCAGCCGGGGCGATGCCCGCCAGGACGACCGCTTCCTGCAACCGGTTATGGTCGCTGGCCAGCCCCTGCTGGGCAGCCTGGACGCCAAGCGCATCGACACCGACCTGCGCCTCGGCTTCCACCACCAGGTATCGCCCCGCCTGGGTTACCGCCTGCGTGGCGATTACCGGGATCGGGACAACCGCACCTCGGTGGTACAGCTATCCCCCACCGGCTACGCCCACCTCTACGACCAGCGGCGCCAGCGCCTGTCCGCCGATGCCACCTACCGGCTGGATCACGGCATGCGCCTGCGGGGCGGCCTGGCCTGGGAGAGCCTGGAACGCACCAGCCGCTCCCTGACCCGCTTCCAGGACGAACTGGACACCACCCGGCTGTGGGCGGAGCTGCGCCTGCCCTCCCTGGGCGCCCTCAACTGGTCGGTGAAAATCGAGGCCAGCGATCGCGACAACAGCCTGTCCGCCGAGCGCCGTGCGGCGCTGAATGTGGCGGCCCCCTCCCAGGCCCTGCCGGATTACCTGCTGGGGGGACGCGGTCTGCTCTATCAACTGCAGGGGGATCTGCCCCTGTCCGACACCCTGATGGCGGCGGCCAGCTATCGCCGCACAGTGGACAACTTCGACAACGACTACTACGGCTTGCGGGGCCGGGACAGCGACGACCTGTCCCTCACCCTGTCCTGGCAGGCCAGCGATACCGTGGCGGTGAGCGCCTGGGGTCAGTACCAGGCGTACCGGCTGAGCCAGCGGGGCTTCGAATTCAACCCCACCTTTGCCCCCACCCACGCCAACGCCCCCTGGCGCCAGCGCATCCGCGACGCCAGCACCGGCGCCGGGGTCAATGTGCGCTGGCGTATCAGCTCGGCCCTGGAGGCCAGCGTGGATTTCAGCCACAGCGACAACGACAGCAGCTACCGCAGCCGCTGGCTGGCGGACGCCGATACCGGCGAGCCCGCCGGCACCGTCGACAGTCTGCCGGGGGTTGGTGTCGATGTGCAGCGCCTGGATGCCGGTCTCAACTGGGACTACAACCCGCGCACCCAGCTCAGGCTGCGCTATCTCTATGAACGCTTCCGCGGCAGCGACTGGGCCTGGGGCAGCGACCAGTTCAACGCCCTGGCCTTTGCCTGGGACTCGCCCCGCTACGACGCCCACGCCTTGCTGGTGTCGGTGCGCTACCAGATGAGGGAATCGAAATAGGAATCAGGGACGCGGGTTGTGGAGCCGAATACTATCGCTCGCCGACCTCCGCCTCCTGTTCCTGGGGAGTGGCGGATTCTTGCGTTTTATCGGTGTCGTCTGGGGGATCCGCGCTTACCGCCTGGTCATGGCTGGTGTGGGTCTGCTCGATAAAGCGTTGAAGATACAGGGAGGACTTGGTCATCTGGTCGACGATTCTATGCAGGGCGCTCATCTGTTCCAGGGACAGCGCCATGCGCCGTGGCGGCAGGTTGCCGGCGGTTCCGGCATGCAGCAAACGGCTCTTGTAGGCCTGGTATTCCTGCTCAAAGTCTGCCCGCGACGCTTGCAGCACCTCGGGTGTCCACTGAGCCGTGTCGGAGTGACTGTGCTGGAGCAGGTCGACCGCGTGGGCTCGCAGGGTATCGCGCATGGCGACCAGTTCAGGCAACGATAGCTCGGTCTGCTTGTGCAGGGTATTCATGTCCACCGCCGCTTCGGCGACATTGGCCAGATACTGACCCACCCGCAGGGCATCAGGCAGCACGCTGGCCACGCTGGAGGCACTGCCGTTTCTGGCTATGCCGGAGGCAAACTCACCAACGGCCAGATTCAGCTCTTCAAGGGTGTCGCTGCCCCGCGTCAGATGCTCCCGCTCGTCCTGTTCCGAACTGATGGCCTGGCAGGCGAGATCGCGCGCCATCAACGCCATGCGGTGCAGTTCCATGGCGAGGGCATCCATGGCCAGGGATGGCGTACCCTGAATATTGTGGTCGAGAAATTTCAAGCGTCGCTCGTCTTCCTCGGTGGTGCGGTACATCCTCTCGAGCAGTCGCACCAGCCAGTCGGTCAGCGGCCACATGATGGCGATGCCCGCCAGCTTGGTCATGGTGTGGAAAATGGCCAGCAGTGTCGCGGGCTGGTGATTGAGTCCTAGCAGGGTGGCGACATTATCCACCAGCCACAGCATCACAGGGAGCAGGGCGAATGCCGCTATGGCGGTGATGATGTTGAAAATCACATGGGCGGTGGCGGCGCGCTTGGCGGCCGCCGTTGCGCCAATGACGGCAAACGCCGCGGTGGAGGTGGTTCCCACATTGGCGCCGATGACCATGGCCGCGGCGGCATTTAGCGGGATGACACCCGTGGCGGCGGCGGTCAGCGTCACGGCCAGGGCCGCGCTGGAGGACTGCATCAGCACGGTGAGGACAATACCGACAGCCACGAATATCAGAAGCCCGAGGGAGCGGTAATCCGCCCAGGCTTGCATGGGCAGGCCATCATCGATACCGGAAAAGGCTGTTTTGAGCACATCGATGCCGAGAAAGAAAAGCCCCAATCCGGCAAAGGCATGACCCAGCGCGCCGTAGCGACGCGACCCGAAAGCCACCCACAGCGCCATGCCGATACCGATGGCGGGCATGGCCACGGCCTGGAGATTCACATTGAACCCCAAGATCGCAACGATCCAGGAGGTCAGCGTGGTGCCCAGGTTGCTGCCGTAAATGATGCCCACCGCCTGGGTCAGTTTCAGCAGCCCGGCATTGACAAAGCCGATGGTGGCGAAAATCACCGCGCTGGAGGATTGCACCACCGCCGTGATCAGCACGCCGGAAGCCACGGCCCTGCCGCGGCTTCGGGTCGCCGAGCCGAGAATGTTGCGCAGGGTGTCGCCGGCGGCCACCTTGAGGCCGTCGGTCATCAGGCGCATGCCGAGCAGAAACAGGCCGATGCCGCCGATGAAAGTGAACAGTGCCGCGATGCTCAATCTGGAGCCTCGAAAAATGCGTCAAATGGATGGTGGATCAGCCCAGCAGCGACTGATCCACGGCAGGCAGGCTGCGAAAGCCCGGCCTGGCGAAATAATAGCCCTGGAACAGCTCGACCCCTCTATCCCGCAAGACCTCCATTTCCTCCCGGCACTCGATACCCTCGGCGATCACGGTGATATCCAGATCCCCGCACACGCTGACAATGCCCTTGACGATGCTCTGCCGCACCCGATCCGTATGTATATTGCGGATCAGCGCCATATCCAGCTTGATGATGTCCGACTGAATTTCGGCGAGGAAATTGAGTCCGGCGTAGCCGGCGCCGAAATCATCGATGGCGGTCTTGAAGCCCCGTTGCTGGTAGTGGTCGACGATGCCCTTGAGATGGGACTTGTCGTCCACATGCTCGCTTTCGGTGAATTCAAAGATGATGCGCTCGACGGGGAAGCCGTATTGTTCCGCGGCGGCGAGGGTGGTGCGGATGCACAGCTCCGGGCGGTAGACCGCGTTGGGCATGAAGTTGATGCTGATCTGGCATTCGACGCCCAGCTCCGCCGCCAGCGCCACCGCCTTGACGCGGCAGGTCTGATCGAAGCGGTAGCGGTTGCCGTCGTTGACATGCTGGAACACATGGCCGGCGGGTTCGTTGTCGAGACCCCTCGCCAAGGCTTCATAGGCGAAGATTTCTCCCCTTGCCACGTCGACGATGGGCTGGAAAGCCATGGTGAAGTCAAAGTCCAGCGCGTCGCCCGTCACGCATTCGGCACAGCCCAGGGCACGGAAGTCCGGTGGTTGATTCATGGTCGTTCTCGTGTCGGTACCCAATGTACTCGCTGCCTCGCGGAGCAGGCTCTCGTTCCGCCTCGCTGAACAAGAGCGTGGCCGCCACGATAATCACATCGTGTGAACAGGCCCAGGCATCCCTATGCACTCCAGGATGGAGCGGGCATCTTGCCAGTCTCCCGCAAAAGGCTAGAGAGACTGGCGACGGTTTGCAAGACGGATGTAGCACTGCTGTAGAGGCTGGCCGCTGCTCAACCTTTTCGGCACAGGGTCAGTCCGTCGCCGATGGGGACCAGACTGAGGGTTATCCGGGAGTCGTCGCGGACATGGGCGTTGAAGGCGCGGATGGCCCTGGTGTCTTCGTCGCTAACGGTCTGATCCGCGACATTGCCATTCCACAGGGTATTGTCCACCAGGATCAAGCCGCCCGGACGAATCAGTTTCAGGCAAGCCTCGTAGTAATCGATGTATTCGGGCTTGTGCGCGTCGATAAAGGCCATGTCCCACTGGTTTGCGCCTCCGGACGCCAGACGGCGGTCAAGGGTTTCCAGGGCGGGGGCGAGCACCAGTTCGATCTTGTCGGACACGCCGGCCCGTCGCCAGCAGTCCCGGGCCATGGCGGTCCACTCCTCGCTCAGGTCACAGGCGAGAATTCGGCCGTCCGCTGGCAGCACCTCGGCCATGACCAGGCTGCTGTAGCCGGTGAAAACACCCACATCGATATAGGAGGTGGCGCCCATCAGCCGGGCCAGCAGCTGCATGAATTGCCCCTGTTCCGGGGCGATCTGCATATTGCGCTCGGGCAGGGCCGCGGTACGCTCCCGCAGGGCGCGGGCCGTGGGGGACTCCCGCAGGGTATGGGCCAGCACATAGTCCCGCAAATGTTCTGTCAGGGGGGTGGTGCGACTGGACATGGAGACTGCTCCTTTTTTGGGCTAGGCAAAATCCTGCTTTTCCATCCACGGAATGATGCGCTCAAAGGCCCGCTCGATATTGTCCAGGGAGGTGGAGTAGCTGAGCCGCAGGGCGTTGCGGCAGTGATTGCCGAAGGTTTCACCGGGGATGGTGCACACCCCGGTCTCCTTGAGCAGGCGCAGGGCCACGGCGGTGCCGTTCACTCCCTCCGGCAGGGCGGGGAACAGATAGAAAGCCCCCTGGGGACTGTAACCCGTCAAGTGGGGGGTTTCCGCCACCAGTTCCACCAGCCGGTCGCGGCGGCGGGTGTACTCCGCCAGCATGGTGTCGATGAACTCGTTGCCACCCAGCAGGGCGGCGACGCCGGCCCACTGGAAGGGGGTGTTGGCCACCGTGGTGGTGAACATGTGGTAGCGGCGCAGCTTCTTGATGGCCGCCTGGCTGGCGATCAGCCAACCGACGCGCATGCCCGCCATGCTGTAGGTCTTGGAGAAGCTGCTGATCACCATCACGTTGTCCAGGTCGCTGCAGCTGGCCAGCACCGAGGGGTACTCCAGCCCGTCGTACACCAGGTGGTCGTAGACCTCGTCGCTGATGACATGGATGTCCCGGTAGGCGGCTTCCTGAAGGATGGCGTCGAGGGTTTCCCGTGGATACACCGTGCCGGTGGGATTGCTGGGGGAATTGAGCACGATGCCGTAGGTATGGGGCTCGATGGCGTCGATCACTTCTTGTGGATCCAACTGGTGGTTGTTCTCGGGCCGGGTGGGCACCTCGGTCACCTCGCCGCCGTTCATGCGGATCAGCGGCGCGTAGAGCATGAAGGCGGGGTCGGGCACCACGAAGTGGCGACCGGGGGCGGACACGGCGGTGAGCGCCAGATAGAGCGCCTCGGTGGCGCCGGTGGTCACCAGCACATTCTCGGGGGTCAGGGGCTTCTGGTAGCGCTCGCCGTAATAGGCGGCGAGGGATTCCAGCAGCTCCGGCAGGCCGGCGTCCATGGTGTAGCCCGTTTGGCCCGCCTCCAGGGCCTCGATGGCGGCCTTCACCACATTGTCCGGGGCCGGCAGGTCCGGCTGACCGATGGACAGGTGGATGACATCCGGCAGGGTCGCCGCCAGGTTGACCATCTTGCGGATGCCGGGAATGGGGATGGTGCGCAGCGCCGGGTTCCAGATGGGATCCTCGGATTCGTACATCTCGATGTCGAGGTTGCTGAGGGCCATGGTTCATGCCTCGGTGACGGGTTCGAACAGCGCGGGGCGGCGATTGGTGAGGGGCGCGGCCATCTGGTAGGCGTGGCCGGCGCGCAACACCAGGGCATCGTCGAAACGGGCGCCCACCAACTGCAGGCCGATGGGCAG